>CAZIDC010000386.1:0-3606 GCA_964537885.1 uncultured Syntrophaceae bacterium
GTGATCCCTGGAAAAGACCTGATATTCTGGGTTGACGCCATGCGCTTTGCCGGAGCGCTGGTGGCCAGGCAGCAGTTTCTTCCCGGCCTTATTAAAAAAGAAGACCAGTATTTGGCTCAATGGCAGCCCCTCTTTTCCGGCGTCGATCAAGACCGTTTGAACCAGCTTGCCCAAGTCATGCCGGCTGTTTCGCGGGCCTTGGTTTACCCGAAAGAACCTCAAGACGTATCCCCGGCGGGACCCCCGGCTTCTTCTTCCGTCTCCATCCTCTCTTCTTTTCTTTATCAGATGGTTGACCATTTCGTTCGCTCCTCGATGGAGGCATCCCGGATGGGTCGCCGTTCCGGCTTCCCGGAAACGTATGACAGCCTTCATGACCTATGGTTAAAGGGGCTGCTTTCTTCGGATAGGACGCTGGAAGGCAAGGCGGCGGAACTGGAAAATCTTTCCGCTCAGGTTCAAGAATGGCAACGCCCCATATCCGCGGCCACGGGCGCTCCCGTCCGGCTCTGTTTCCGCCTGGAGGAACCGGAGGGAGACGGGGGACAGCCTGCCCCTCTTAAACGCGAGCAGTCTTCGTGGTTCGTCCGCTATATGCTTCAAGGCATCCAGGATCCGAGCTTGCTCCTACCGGCCAAAGAAGTATGGAAGGGAAACGGAGGATTGACCGCTTCGGCTTTATCCTATTTCAACAAAGAGTTTAAGGGGCGCGAACACCTGCTGCTGTCCCTTGGGCAGGCAGCAGGTATCTGTCCCCGCATTGAGGCCAGCCTGAAAAAATCCCTACCCCCTGGCTATAAGCTCGATTCCGCCGGGGCCCATGAGTTCCTTACGGAAAGAGCCATGGCTTTGGAACAAGCCGGATTTGGCGTATTGTTGCCGGCCTGGTGGACGAGAAAAGGAACGAAACTTCGCCTGAGCGCGCGCGCCAACGTGCGCTCCCCCAAGCTGCAAGGGAAAAGCGGGCTTTCCCTTGACGCCCTGATTCAGTTCGATTGGGAAGTTGCCCTGGGCGAAGAAAAGCTTTCCTTCGAAGACCTCCAGGCCCTGGCCGCCCTTAAAGTTCCTCTGGTGAAAGTACGCGGCCAATGGGTGGAGGTGAATGCTGCGGACATCCAGGAGGCCCTTGATTTTTGGCAAAAAAAGCGATCCGGCCGGGTGTCAGTGCGTGAAATCGTGCAGATGGCTTTGGGGGCGGGGAAGACCCCCGGGGATATGGCCTTCGCCGGAGTCAATGCCCAGGGGTGGATTGCGGATTTTCTCGCTGAACTGGACGGCCGTTCTCCTTACCGGGAGTTGGCGGCGCCACAGGGGTTTCAGGGGGAATTGCGGCCCTATCAGGTTCGGGGCTATTCCTGGCTTGGGTTCCTCCGGAGGTGGGGGCTGGGGGCGTGCCTGGCCGACGACATGGGCCTGGGCAAGACCATCCAAACCTTAGCGCTCCTGCAGCGCGACCGGGAAGCGGGGGGCCGGCGGCCGGTCCTTTTGATTTGCCCCACCTCCATTGTCCACAACTGGGAGAAAGAAGCTTCCCGGTTCACGCCGGAGCTGCCGGTTATGGTTCACCACGGCATCGCCCGGGAGAAAGGGGAAGGTTTTAAGGAAAAGTCCTTGAAGCATGCCGTAGTCATCTCCAGCTATGGGCTGCTGCACAGGGATTTTGATGTTCTGAAGGAAGTTCCGTGGTCCGGGGTAATCCTGGATGAAGCGCAAAACATCAAAAATCCGGAGACCAAGCAGGCTAAGTCAGCCCGAGCCTTGAAGGCGGAATTTCGTCTCGCCCTCACCGGCACGCCGGTGGAAAATCATGTGGGGGACCTGTGGTCCGTCAGCGAATTTCTAAACCCGGGTTTTTTGGGCACCCAGGCTGAGTTCAAGCGAAGCTTCTTTATCCCCATCCAGGCCGGCCGCGATCCGGAGGCGATGGAGCGGTTGAAGCGCCTGACCGGCCCTTTTATCCTGCGCCGCCTAAAGACGGACAAATCCATCATCTCCGACCTGCCGGAAAAAATGGAAATGAAGGTTTTTTGCACGCTGACCAAAGAGCAGGCCTCCCTTTACGAAGCCGTGGTGAAGGAAACCATGAGCTCCCTTAAATCGGCTGAGGGCATCCAGCGGAAAGGTTTGGTTTTAGCCACTCTTTCCAAACTGAAACAGGTCTGCAACCATCCCGCTCAATTCCTTGGTGACAACTCATCCATTCCGGGCCGCTCGGGGAAGCTCACCCGTCTGATCGAAATGTTTGAAGAGATGATCGAGGTCGGGGACCGGGCCCTGATTTTTACCCAGTTCGCCGAAATGGGCGAAATTCTCCGGCGGCACCTCCAGGAGACCTACGGGAGGGAGGCCCTCTTCCTGCATGGAGCGGTTCTTAGGGCGCAAAGAGACCGGATGGTGGAACGATTCCAGGCCGGGGAGGAGGATTTACCGATTTTCATCCTTTCCCTGAAAGCCGGAGGGACAGGCCTGAACCTGACCGGGGCGAACCACGTTTTTCATTTCGACCGCTGGTGGAACCCGGCGGTGGAGAACCAGGCTACGGACCGGGCGTTTCGCATCGGCCAGACCCGCAACGTGCAGGTTCATAAATTTATCTGCGCCGGGACGCTGGAGGAAAAGATCGATGAGATGATCGCGCGCAAGCGGGGGATTGCCGAAAAGGTCATTGGAACCGGAGAAGGCTGGTTGACCGAGCTTTCAACCGCAGAGCTTAAGAATCTGTTCGCTCTGAGAAAGGAAGCAGTGGGGGAAATTTAATATGGGTCGCTGGAATGATTTTTATTTCTTCAAACCGTCAATCCCTCGCAGCGTAAGGGGAGGAATTAAGGCGCAGTCCCGCCGGGGGACCTTTGGGGAAAGCTGGTGGGCGAAACGGTGGATTTCGGTACTGGAGAGCTTCAACATCGGCGCCAGGCTCGGGCGGGGCCGTTCTTATGCCCGGAACGGGCAGGTTCTTTCCATAGAGATTGACCAGGGGAGAGTTGAGTCTACAGTCCAGGGGTCACGCCCGAAACCCTACGACATTTCGATCCGCATCAAGACGATTTCGCCGGCCAACTGGCGAAAAGTATGCCAGGCATTGACCGACCAAGCCATCTTTCTGGCCAAATTATTAGCCGGGGAGATGCCCGCCGACATTGAAAGGGTTTTTGAGGATTTAGGCCTCTCCCTCTTCCCGGAAAAATTAAAAGACCTGGAAACGGAATGCTCCTGCCCGGACTGGTCGAACCCTTGCAAGCATATTGCCGCCGCTTATTACCTGTTAGGGGAGGAGTTCGACCGCGATCCTTTTCTGATATTCAAACTCCGGGGGATGAGCCGGGAGGATCTGCTCGGCAGCCTGGGCGATATCGATGCTAAAAAAGGGAAAGGCCGGGGCAGGGCAAAACCGGCCCCTTTGCCTTCTCATGAAGAAGCCGCTCCGCCGGCTGAATCCCTCCCCGCAGACCCTGTCCTCTTTTGGGAGGGAGGCATTTTGCCTGAAGGTTTCCCGGGCGAGGTTCGCATCCCGCAGTTTCCGGCAGCCCTGCCGAAGCGGCTGGGAAGTTTCCCTTTCTGGAGGGGAAGGGAACGTTTTCTGGATGCGATGGTGAATATTTATGCCCA
>CAZIDC010000387.1:0-3602 GCA_964537885.1 uncultured Syntrophaceae bacterium
TTATTATGAAAAGAGATCTTTATTCCCTTCTCGGTCTTGAATCAGATGCATCGATGGATTTGATCGAATCAGCCTACCGGGAATTAGTTTCAGAGTTATATCCAGATCTCCTCGAACACGACAGAGAAATTTTCCTTAGAATCCAGAAGGCATATTCTACATTAACCGATGCGGGGCGTCGAAAGGCCTATGATGAGGCATTGCTTGGCGGGGCAAGACCTTTAAATTTAACCCTAAAAAACCCAGTGGAGTCGCTCGCACCCGAAAAAAAAGTGGATCTTGGGGAAGTATCCTTAACCCATTCTTTCCAAACCATCCAGCCTTCATTTGAGCAACTTTTTGACCGTTTATGGAGCAATTTTACTTTTCTCACCCGTCCCAAGGCTGAAACCATCGAGAGCCTGAATGTTGAAATTCTCCTGTCTCCGGAAGAAGCCCTTAGAGGAGGTCAGGTTCGAGTATTCATTCCATCTCAATTCCAATGCCCAGCCTGCGATGGTCGCGGCGGGATAGGGCCTTTCGAATGTTGGCGTTGCGATGGAAGGGGCATTGTTGTAGGGGAATATCCCCTTTTAGTTTCCTTCCCTGCGGGAATCTCCGGAAATGTGGTTGAGATTCCTCTCGATCGATTTGGCATTCAAAATTTCTACCTCAAAGTATACTTTCGAGTTAGCAGTTCACAACCGTAGTGGTTTTCTCGGAGACTATGGTTTTCTATGCTTCAATAATTTCTCGATTCGGTCCCGGTAAATGAATGTGAGGACAATGAGCAAGAGTACCAGCCCCAAAACCATGAAAACCTCAGGATTGGCCAAATGGGGAGAAGGGGTTTCCAGCAAATTCCGCCTCTTCCTGGATGCCCTAAAGAAGTTCAACGAGGATCATTGTTTTCTGCTCTCTTCGGGAATCGCCTTCGCCCTTCTCCTTTGCCTAATTCCGCTCCTCTTACTGGTGTTGGCGCTTATCGGTACCTATCTTTTTAGCGATCAAGAGGTTTTAAATCATATTAGCGAATATCTGAAGGATATGTTCCCATCCCTGGATCCAAAGATTATGAAAAACATCTTGGAAATCGTGCAGGATCGGCGGATTGTCGGCATATTGGGCATGGGTGGATTACTCTGGACCTCCACCTGGGTTTTTAGTTCTTTGAGAAGCGCCCTCAATATTATCTTTCGAGTCGGAAAAGGTCGAAGCCGTCTCCGGGGGAAGGCCATCGATCTTTTCATGCTCTTTCTGGCCGGAACGCTTCTGTTGATGAGTATGGCCCTCAGTTCTGTGATTACCCTCCTCCAGGGTTACCTATTCAAGTTCCCTCTGGATATCGGCTTTATCTTTCAGCCCATCCTGAAATACCTCATCCCATTCCTTTTTACGTTTTGCATGTTTTTCTTGATTTACAAGATCGCCCCCAATAAAAGAATACACTCCGTGATTGCGCTCAAGGCCACTTTCGTTGCCAGCATTTTATGGGAGGTTGCCAAACAATTGTTTGGTTGGTATATCTTGCACCTGGGGAGATTCTCGGTGCTCTATGGTTCTTTAAGCACCTTAGCCATTTTCCTTTTATGGATTTATTATACTTCGGCCATCTTCCTGTTGGGAGGCGAAATCGCCGACTTATTGGAACAAGGAAAATCGTCCCGGCCGATAAGACCCGGAGCCCTTAAGGACTCCGGGAGGGGTCAATATTTGTCCTCCTTTGTGCTTTATTTCCCCCTGCTCAGGTCGCTCCTTCTCCCAAATATCTTGTTTAATTTCGACAAAAGACCCCATCCTTCCGGCAGGTCAGAAGGTCCGCTTCATAGATTTTCCGAATCAGCCAAGCCCGGTTTTTCCGGTATTCCTTTGAACTCGGACTACTCGATGGTCATCCGGTTATTTACGCGCTTCACACCCTTTACGTCTTTGACGAATTTGGTGGCCAACTCCTTTTCGGCTGCATTCTTTGCCTTGCCACGCAATGTGACCACGCCGCTCTTCGTCTTAACCTTGGTATTGAGGGCACTGGTCGAACGATGATACAGCAACGTCATCTTGACCTGGGCAGTGATGGAAGCGTCATCAACCTTCTCGCCCACCGTTTTGTCCGGCTTTACAGAGGTCTTGGCCACCGTCATTTCGTTCTTCACCTCTTTGACGCCTTCGACGTCTTTGGCGTATTCGGTGGTCAGATCTTTTTGGGCCTGGCTGGTCGCTTCGCCTCGCAAGGTGACGATTCCGTCTTTCACATTAATCTCAGTTTTGAAGCCGCTCACACTACGGTGGAACAAGAGCGCGGTTTTCACTTTCATGTGGACCCACGTGTCTGAGTTCTCGGCGGGGCGTTCGCCTTTGACTTCCAGCCTGTTGTCCACGCTCTTAACCCCGGGCAGGTCCGCCACGGTCTCCTGGGCCAATGATTTGTGGGATTCTTCAGAGACAGACCCTGTCAAGGTGACGACGCCATCCTTGGACTGGATTTTAATATCGTCACCCTTGAGGTAGGTCTTGAACACATACGATTTCTTGGCCGATGATTCGATGCGGTCATCCGTCTTGGACGCGTACACAGGCATATTCATCGCCAACAGAGCGACCGCCGCCACCATCAAGGCCACAAAATACATCGCTTTCTCTTTCATTCTACTTTCCCCTTTCTGTTGTTGCGTTTTGTTGTTGCGTTTCCGATAAACCCCTCCGTTCTTTTCTTAAATGTTCTTTGCTGAAAAGCAGCGAGGCAGACAATGGGTTTCATTGCGGTCCCAGGTTGTCGCAAAGACTGCGTGACCCGGTTCAATTCTAAGATAAAAAATCCCGTCTCCCTGATGTTGATAAGAATATGATAGACGGTCATTTCGCCTGCGCGTTTTAATCTCTATCGTGTCAGCGCTTCCATCCCTTGCCCTTATCGTAATCTTTACCCTTGTACCGGACTTCTTTTGGATAGCGATCCCTCGGCAGATCGATCCAGGGTCCGCCCTGCGACCGAGAGTAGTACCACCGGTCATTGTTGTAATGGTAATGGAAACCACCGTGGAAATAGAATGGGTTTATCAATTCCACAATGAACGGAAGGGGCGGCGCAATGGCGATTCTGGTGCCGTGAGGTCCCGCAGCCATAACGCACGCTGCGCACAGTAACGCTGCCAATAAAAGTGTAACCCATAATTTTTTCATCTTATCCTCCATGTTTCTTTATTCTTCACCGGGAGTGCATCCCGCAAGCGCCACTTCGCCCAAAAAGCTACCGATACTATTTGAAGAGCTTCTGCGCCTCCTTCTCGGCGACCTGTATTGCCTGCCCCCCCCTGATGATCATTCTCTCCCCCGCCTCTATAACGGACTGCCCAAGGCGTGCAGTCAGTAGGCAGAGGACGAAGCCGGCCCCTGCGGCGATTCCCACGGCCTTCCAGGGATTAGCCCGCACATAGTCCTCGGCGGCCTTGGCGACCGCCCTGGTCTTGGCCATCACCGCCCCTTCCTGCTCGGCAAGCCGGGTCTTGGCGGCCTTCAGCGATTCCTCCGCCTTGGCCCGCGCCGCAGCGATCCGTTCCCCGGTCTGGCCGGCGGTGGCCTTCAGCAGTTCCTCCGCATCGGCTACTACCGCCTTAAGGTCTTCC
>CAZIDC010000388.1:0-3592 GCA_964537885.1 uncultured Syntrophaceae bacterium
GGGAGAAAATTTTTCATTTTATTGGTGGGCTTCATTATGGCCTTTTCGCTGATTTTTTTGGCCAAATCAGAAGCCAAAGAAAAGGTAGTCGAGGTTCGGATCACGGGTCACATGCCAGTGGGACAACTTTGTACCGTCGCCTGTGAAAAATTCATTAAGGATGCCGAGGCCCGGAGCAAGGGAGCTTTAAAGTTTATCCATTACCCCGCCGGACAGCTGGCCATGGATGTGAAAGCCCTGGAAATGTGCAAACGGGGCGGGATTGAGATGGCCCAATTCTTTACCAACCGGGCGGTGGGATTGATTCCGGAAACAGACCTGACCGTTCCTTATTTTGATGATCCCGACTGGTTCGCCCGCCGCATGTTCGATTCCTCCAGCGGCGGGGGCCTCTTTTTTAAATATTTAAGGCCCAAATTTACCCAGCAGGGTTTGCATGTTATTTCGGGGTTTATGTATAGCCCCGAGCATTCCACCCTGACCAATAAGCCAGTATCCAAAATGGCTGATTATCGAGGATTAAAGTTGAGAAGCTCGGGCCGATCTCTTTCGGTGGCCATGGAAAGCTGGGGGGCCAAATCGGTAGTGATGAGTTCAGCGGATGTTTACATGGCGATCCAGCGAGGTACAGTAGATGGAGCCAACAGCGGCCTCACCACTTTCCGCTCCCGTAAATGGTTTGAGGTGGCCAATCACGTGCAATTGCTTTGGGAACTGGTTTCTACTCTGGATATGATCGCCAACCTGAAATGGTGGAACGGCCTCTCACCGGATCTGCAAAAGGTGATCGAGGAATCCCTCCGGACAGCAGTTATTTGGAGCTGGGAAGAAGCCATGAAAGAGGTTGAGGACGATATCAAGTTCTTGAAGGAAAAAGGATTAAAGGTTGTGGATCTTAAGAAGACTGCGCCCGAGGAGTGGGAAAAGATGAGGGAGGCCAATATGGCGGCCCAGGAAAAGCTGGTCGGGCCGGTTGTAGGCCAGGAGACCTGGAAAGACCATGTCCGGATGCTGAATGCCACTAAAGAAGGAACTAAAACCTGGCGCAATGTACTCGAAAGCATGAAATGGTAGGGGATGGAGCGGGGAAGAAATCATAGCCTGGGAAAATTGTCCCAAGGCGATGGAGGAAGAATGCTCAGGGTGAAGAAGATTGCCGGATTGTTAGGGCAGGCCATTGACCGGGCAGCGGAATGGAGCGGCATCCTCGCCGGCTGTCTTCTTCTAATCATCGCCTTCATAACCACCTACGAGGTGGTTATGCGCTACATCTTCAATTCTCCCACCCACTGGACGCTGGACCTTTCCACTTATTTGCTGATTTGGTTCTCTTACGCTTCCTTGGCTTCTTTGCAACAACATCGTCGGCATATCCGGGTTGATTTATTGATTTCCCGATTCTCGCCCCGAACCCGGGAAATCTGGGAAATAACGACTACCTTCATATTTTTAATCTTTATTCTGGGGATGATTTACCACGTAACCGAGTACACCGTTTCCTCCTTCAACAATCAAGAATATGGCTGGGCAATGTGGCGGGTCCTCCTTTGGCCAGTGAAAGCGGCGATGCCCTTGGGAACTATATTATTGGGGCTTTGCCTAATAAAAGACCTGGTGACCCGATTCCAGGCCCTTTCTACCCTTCCAATTCATAGCGACAGAAAGGCTCTTGGCGATCAGCCCCTCTTTATCCTGCCCATTTTCTTGATCCTTATTGCCGGCAGTGTTTTCTTATACACCATCAATGGGGGCCTGGGAATGTTGCTCTTGATGCTGGTTTTGCTTTTTGGGGGGGTCCCCATCTTTCCTGCCCTGGGGTTGGCCGGGGTGGTGGGTTTATACCTGGTTTTTGGAGGGGCGACCGCGGTGAGCTCTTCGCTGCCAGCGGTAAGTTATACCTCCCTGGAAAACTTTGCCCTGGTTTGTTTGCCCCTCTTTGTTTTTGTCGGGCAGGCCATCTCCAGCAGTGGAGTTAGTGATGAAATTTATAACACCGCCACCAAGTGGGTGGGACATTTTCCGGGGGGAGAAAGTATCGCCACCATTTTGGCCTGCAGCATCTTTGCCGCCGTATCGGTCTCCAGCGTAGCAACGGCAACCACCATCGGGTTGATCGCCATTCCCGCATTGATCGCCCGCAAGTATAATAAAAGTTTTTCTTACGGCTTGCTGGCTGCGGGGGGAACCCTCGGAATTATGATTCCCCCCAGTGGGACCATGATCATTTATTCGGCGGTCACTGAGGAGTCTTTGGGGAAGCTTTTCATGGCCGGAGTTTTTCCCGGCATCCTGCTGGCCACCGCCTTTATTGCCTATGCTGTCTACTATTGCCGGCGGACTGGAGAGTATGAAAGGTTGAAACTGGCCACCTGGCGGGAAAGGTTTCAATCCACGAGAACGGCTATTTGGGGGCTGTTGGCCCCGATGATCATCCTGGGGGGTATCTATTCCGGTATATTTACTCCTCTGGAAGCGGGGGCGATCGCAGCGGTCTATGTTTTGATCATGATCCTGGTTCGGGGGAAAGTTAAACCCCGGCAGATCTTCAAGATGGTGGGGGATTCCACCTTCGCCAGCACGATGGTCCTCAGCATTATTGTCGGGGCTATGCTTCTGGGTGAATTTATGACTTTGACGAAGATCCCCGACAAGGCCATCGAATTCGTTGTCTCCATGAATATGTCTCCCTGGGGTGTAATGGCCACTCTGATGTTTCTGTATATTATCCTGGGCATGTTTTTAGAAGTGGTCTCGATTATGTTGATTACCCTGCCGATCGTCTATCCACTGATCATTAAACTGGGGTTTGACGGAATCTGGTTTGCGGTGATGATTACGTTAAACATGGAGATGGCTTTAATCACTCCACCGGTAGGGTTGAACCTTTATGCAATCCAAGGGATCGCTCGGGCACCCCTTGCGGATGTCCTGAAGGGGGTATGGCCTTTCTTCTTCATCATGCTCGTGTGGATGTTTTTCCTGGCTTTATTCCCCTCCTTGAGCACCTGGCTGCCCCAGATTGTGGTTCCGCGAAGATAGTCGGTGATTAATTGAGAGAAAATGATTCTTCCTGTGGGCATTGGCCATTCCTTTCCTACCCAGGATAGGGGGATTATGGCCGATCCAGAAAAAATTGAAATCGGAAACGCTCACTCTTACATTTTTCATTACGAAATTAGATGATAATTCGTTCTGAATCATCTCCAAATTAGTTGATGGACAAAGAGCTGGCATTATTAAAATGCCCAGTGATTTCAGGGTCCCGGAAAGAAAGTCATCTTGCTTGCAATCATGAGGCACATATCTCTCCCTAACTGTGGCGGGGGGTTCTGTTATTTCGTCGAAGGTTTCTTTCCACAGCCCCGCTGCGCTTTGCGGAAGGCAAGCAGGGGGTTTATAGAAAGCGGATATCCCGCCGATGCTTGCGGCGCAAGCTGCCTTTCCTTCCGGGACCTTGGCAGGCTTTTATTAAAAATGCGATCAACTAATTTGGAGATGATCCTTCGTTCTTTACCTAAAAATTAACCGGACAGTACTGATTCCTCATAGCAAACCGAAAATTTACCGGAAGCGGAGGAAATAAATGAAGTTT
>CAZIDC010000389.1:0-3591 GCA_964537885.1 uncultured Syntrophaceae bacterium
TCGCCCGGGATCGGATTTTAGTAAGTATTTGAAATTGCAAGAGAACTATGCTAAAAGGGCGTTGATTTATGCCTTAAAACCTGCATTTTTGACCGCAAAAATAGGCTTTTGAGGCGACAGAAATGCCAAGGGCTAATCGATACTTCCTCCCCGGTTTGTATAAGACAGGCGAGGGGACGGTGGCGCAGAACGTGCCTGGCAATTTTTTTGAACGTTGGGGCGCCGGGGCAAAGTGACCTTGCTTATAATCCCTAAAATAGGGGGCAGCAGGGAGTGGGCATACGAATTTAGGCCTATTCACTTGACTCAACCTACCCCAACCTGTAGTTGTACCCAAGTGAAGATTATAGACTTGAAGCACTCGGTTCGGCGCGACCTGAAGACAATTTGGAATATACTCCTCGCGCCCGGGTTTGGTGATGTCATATGGACGGCCATGAAAATGGAACCAGCTCAAGGTCACATTGCCCTTGAAGCCCTCGCCGAGGCGGCGCTCCGATCCGGTATTGAAACCCCAGGGCACGAGTAAGGAATTACGACTGATGATCCTCGGCGTTCATTTCTTCGATGCGTGTACCCTTCTGAATGACGATGAAGTCCTCGCCGATCCAACTCAAGCGGTCATTGGCCGTTCATGGCCCGGGCTCTTTCACGCCTTGTTCGGCTGTCGGGCTCCGATATTTCCCGCTGGGGCAGCGGCCATTGTAAGGTTGAAACTCCGCGCAAACGCATGCACTCAAGAGAAAGGCCGAAACCAATGATGAAATAACGAAAGCTCCGAACAATCGGTCCGTTGTTTTTTTCTGCCATCCCGCGGTGCCAAGCATTTTTATCCTCCTTTTTAATTCAATTCAAAGAAAAAATGGCCGTTTTTTGGAAAGCCCTCTTCCCCTCTCCACCCAGAGGGGAAGAGAAGAATCATCCTCGCGGGCTTCTTGGCTTAATTCTCTGTTAATCCAGCGGGGCAGAATCGCGTTCCCCCGGTAATGAAATTAGGTTTAGGATGATGAAAATCTCGCCAAGACCTAAAATCGTTATCTTAGCTGTCTGTCTTGTGGCCGTTTGTGGGATCGTTTATACTCTGAGGTACGATTTTGGCCAACTGATCCTCAGCTTCCCTCCCCTTAAAGAATACATTGACCGGGAGATTCACCAAACCATGAGGAAGGAAATCGCATCCCGCCCCCGAAATAGAATCGACTTGAACTTCTTCCAAAAATTCGGAGCAGCCCTCTTAGAAAAAAATTTAGTATTACAGCGGACGCCAGGTGGGACATCCTATGTCCCCTATATCAAACTAACGCAGCACTCTTCTTGGCCAAAGATCCTGCAAACCTCCCTGGGTGATCCCCTTTGCGACTTAGTTTCCTTGTTCAAAATTTCATTTTGGGTTATTCTATGAACATGCTTTTTTGCTCTTGAAAAACTTTGGCCTGAATCTTTCTTCTTTAGCAGGTTGCCATGCAATTCATCCTTCTCCGCGACATTCTCATCATTTTCGGCCTTTCCATCATCGTGCTCTATGCCTGTCACCGCTTGAGGATTGCTCCCATTGTTGGATTCCTTCTCACGGGCGTATTGACCGGGCCTCACGGCTTTGGGTTGGTCCGGGTGGTGGAGGCCATCGACATTCTCGCCGAAGTGGGGGTCGTCCTTCTCCTCTTCACCATCGGGCTGGAATTCTCCTTGCGGAACCTTCTGCACCTCCGCAAGTTGGCCTTTTGGGGGGGATTTCTTCAGATCTTTCTGACCTTTGGCGCCACCATGGTCTTAGGGCGCCTGTTAGGGAGGCCCCTGGCCGAATCGGTCTTTTTTTCTTTCCTCTTTTCCCTCAGCAGCACGGCGATCGTAATGAAGATCCTGCAGGAGCGGGCGGAAGTGGAGTCTCCCCACGGTCATGCCGCCCTTGGAATCCTGATCTTCCAGGACCTCATGGTCGTGCCCATGATGCTTTTCACCCCCCTGCTTTCCGGATCGACCGAAAATTTAGGGCCCAGCCTTTTACTTTTTCTGGCCGAGGGAATCGGGATCGTCCTGCTGGTGAAGTTCGGGTCGCAGAGGATCGTTCCCTGGATCCTCTTCCAGGTTGCCCGGACTGGCATCCCGGAGCTCTTCATTCTCAGCGCCATCATGATCTGTCTCGCCGTTGCTTGGTTAACGCACTTGATGGGGCTTTCCCTGGCTTTAGGGGCCTTTCTGGCCGGTCTGATCATCTCCGAATCCGACTACAGCGAATCAATCATCGGCAACGTTCTCCCCTTCCGCAATGTTTTCACCAGCTTTTTCTTCGTCTCCATCGGCATGCTTCTGGATCTGCGCTTCCTTTTTCAACAGCCCGGGCTGATCCTTTTGATCACTGGGGGAGCCATCCTCTCCAAAACCTTTTTTGCCGGCATCGCCGTGGGATTGGTGGGGTTGCCTCTGCGGACGATGGTTCTCACCGGAATGGCGCTCGCTCAAGTGGGGGAATTCTCTTTTATTCTTTCAAAAACCGGTCTCGAAAGCGGCCTGCTCCCCCCGGAAATGTATCAAACCTTTCTGGCCGTATCCGTGCTGACCATGGCGGCGACCCCATTCCTGATCGCGTATGCGCCCTTGGTCGCAGGTCTCCTGCAGCGTCTTCCTCTCCCCAGAGCCATCAAACAGGGATCTTATCACCTGCGCGCAGCCGGGCGGTTCAAGGAGAAAAATCACTTAATCATCGTCGGTTTCGGGCTGAACGGCCGGAATATCTCCCGGGCGGCGAAAACAAGCGGAATTCCCTACCTCGTGGTGGAGGTCAATCCGGAGACGGTGCGGGAGGAGCGGGCCAAAGGGGAGCCGATCTTATTCGGCGACGCAACCCAGGAAGCGGTTCTCCGGTCCCTGCATCTCAAGGAGGCGCGGATTCTGGTCATTGTGATCAACGACCCCGCGGCCGCCCGGCGGATCACGGAGCTCGCCCGAAAACTGAACCCCAAGATCCACATCATCGTGCGAACCCGTTTCCTGCGCGAGATGGAGCCCCTTTACCAGCTTGGGGCCAACGAGGTTATCCCGGAGGAGTTCGAAACGTCGATCGAAATTTTTTCCCGGGTCCTGGGAAAATACCTGCATCCGCGGGGGGAAATCGAAAAATTCGTTGCGGAGATCCGGTCCGAGGGATACGAGATGTTCCGGACTCTCTCGCGGGA
The DNA here is from genome assembly GCA_964537885.1 of uncultured Syntrophaceae bacterium. Classification (GTDB taxonomy): domain Bacteria; phylum Desulfobacterota; class SM23-61; order SM23-61; family SM23-61; genus CAZIDC01. The sequence continues at coordinate 3,174 of CAZIDC010000389.1, forward strand.
AGCCACGGCCTGCACGAATCTCGCTCACTGCCTGCCGGAAGTCGAGCTCGTTTCCTTTAGGATCGAGCCGCAGGCGCCCATCATCGGCAGGACCATCGGGGAAATGGAGGTTCGCAAAAAGCACCGGGTGACCATTCTGGCGATCCGGCGGGGAAGCGATTTCATTTACAACCCGGACCCCCACAGCGAACTTCGAGAAAATGATCTTTTAATCGCCATGGGAAAACCCGAAGATATCGCCCAGGCGGCCCAGTTCTTCCGGACCCTCGGCCCCCCCGCCCTCTGATGCGCAAAGGTGGGCGTGCGAACGAAGTTCTTGACATCCCATCGGGGAAAAAATATATTGAGCCCATCTCCCCAAATTCAATCCGGGCAAAAAGATCCTCCCGCGAGGTGAAAGATGGCCCTGAACTTTGAT
>CAZIDC010000390.1:0-3588 GCA_964537885.1 uncultured Syntrophaceae bacterium
TTGCTGATTCGAAGAAAGGAGAGAGGAATTATGAGGGAAGTAGCTGTCATTGGCGTGGGGATGACTAAGATCGGGAAGTTTCCGGACCGCATGCTCTCCAGTATAGGGCGGGAGGCTGTCCTGGCCGCGGTCAAAGATGCCGGGGTACCCCCCAAAGAGATTCAAGCCGCTTATTCCGGAACGCTCCTGGGAGGATCTCTTCTGGGACAACGGATTTTTAAGGACCTGGGAATGACGGGCATGCCCATCAACAACATGGAAAACGCTTGCTCCAGCGGGTCGAGCGCCCTGCGGGAAGGCTGGTTGGGAGTAGCCAGCGGGTTATACGACATGGTCCTTGCCGTGGGATCGGAGAAGCTCTCCGCCTTAGGGGGGGGCACTCTGCCGCTGGAAAAAGAAGATTTGGAGGCCAGCGAAGGGATGGTCATGCCCGCCTTGTATGCCATGCGCGCCCGCCGTTACATGGCCGAGTATGGCGCCACCCCGGTCCATCTGGCCAAAGTGGTGGTCAAGAGCCGGAAGTGCGCCTCGCAAAACCCCCAGGCCCAGTTTAACAAAGAGACTACGGTGGAAGAGGTTCTGAACTCGCGGATGATTGCCGATCCGCTCACTCTCTTTATGTGCTGTCCGATGGGCGACGGTGCCGCGGCAGCTGTCCTGTGCAGCGCGGATAAAGCCCGGAAATACAGCAGCCATCCTATTTGGATCAAGGGATCCATTCTGGTATCCGGGAAATTTACCAACGGCTTCCGGGATATGACCACTCCGGAGATTACCGTTCGGGCTTCCAAGATGGTGTATGAGATGGCCGGATTGGGGCCGAAGGATGTGAGCCTGGCCGAGGTCCATGATGCGTTCAGCATCGCTGAGCTGCTTTATTATGAGGCCTTGGGCTTCTGCCCCCGGGGGGATGGACCCAAGTTGATCGATGAGGGTGCCACCGGGATCAACGGCCGGATTCCCGTGAACCCCAGCGGAGGGCTCATCTCCAAAGGCCATCCTACCGGGGCCACGGGCTTGGCTCAAACCAATGAAATGGTCATGCAGTTGCGCGGGCAGGCTGGAGCCCGGCAGGTCAAGAATGCCAAAGTGGGCCTGACCCATTGCACCGGCGGCGGCATATACGGATTGGACCATGGAGCCTGCTCCATTCACATTTTCGCGAAGTAAGATCGGTTGTAACACTTTAGCTGTTTGATCCGCCTCAGACGGACCAGAAATCCCTCCCGTCCTCCCTTTTGCAAAGGGAGGAGAGCTTTTGGGGAATTCGATGGAAGATTCCCCTTTATCCCCCTTTGGGAAAGGGGGATAAAGGGGGATTTTACGGCTTTTCAAAAGACTAAACTGTTACGATCGGTTCAGTTGTTCTTGTTATTTGCTCCCTAAAATACTTCCAGGGGGCTGGAGATCATTCCCCTGGAAATGCTTTCCCAAGACCAAAGGAGGATTTTTGTGCCACCAAGCTATAAGTTCTACCATCTCCATCTCTTAAGCCGCGACCCCAAGGCGACGGCCCAGTATTATCATAAGATGTTCGACGCCAAAATTCTCGAGACTGTCCAGGCCGACGGAAAACCCCGGGTCGATCTCGATTTGCAGGGTCTTCCCATCTTCATCCTCCGGGTAGCCCCCGAGGAAAAGATTCCGGCCAGCCCCCCCGGTCCCTACTTAGGCCTGGACCACTTCGGACTTTTGGTGGACAACCTGGAAGAAGCGGCCGCGGAATTAAAACGGCGGGGAGCTGAATTTGCCGTGGAACCACACGCCATCCGGCCCGGAGTAAAGATTGCTTATGTCCGTGGCCCTGAAAATGTTCGGATCGAATTAGTGGAGCGGGCTTAATCAAGGGGGGACGCCCCAATGACGGAGGAACTGAGCTTCAAGCCCCGAAGCTGTGAAAAAATCAGGGTACGGAGAAATGATAGGTGCCACCCATGTCCAGGGGCCGGGAAAATTCGCTTGGCCAAACGAGGCGGTGCTATCCTTGTTGCCGGTGGTGGATTCGACTTCGGGTATGACCGAAGGCAAACCCTTGTGTATCTAAATAGTTTTGTTCCAAGTTGCCTGCGTCCCTTCACGGAAGGTAGGTAAAACGTTGGGGATCATTCCTGTCCCCCCGGTTTTGCCGGCGCGAATTTTCCCGTCCCCTGGACAACGAGAAAAGCTAATTTCATCGGCGAATCGAATTTTTTCACAGCCTCCCCATGGAAGGGCTATAAAAAACTCAAGAAAGGAGAGCTGAGAATGTCTAAGGGAAATAAGGAGAAGAGGGTAAAAAAGCTTCTGGCTGAGATGGAGAAAGAAAGGGGGTATGTATCCCTGGCCAAAAATTATGTGGCCACAATCGATCCTGACTTTATGGAAGGTTATAACCACTTATACAACCTCGGCTTACGAGCGGGGAAGGCGCTTCCGGTAAAGACCAAAGAACTCGTGGCCATAGGAATCCTGGCCTACCGAACCCGGGAAAACGCGGTGTATGAACACATGAAAAGGGCTTTGCGCCATGGAGCGACCAAGCAAGAACTCCTCGAAGCCATTGAAACCACGATCATCCCGGGTGGAGCACCCACCTTCGATATCGGGATTCGGGCGCTGATGAGAATCGTGGAAGAAGAAAAGGGTAAAAAATAAGGGTGCCTTGAGGAAGAAATGGGAGGAGATATGCGTTTCCAAAGAAAAGTGGTTTTGATCACGGGGGCGGGTGTGGGGATCGGGCGGGCGGCCGCAATCCGCTTTGCGAAAGAGGGCGCGAGGGTGGCCGTTAATTCGCTAACCCCGGCCCATGGGCAGGAAACGCTCCGCTTGCTGCAAGAAGCCGGAGGACAGGGGATCTATATCCAGGGAGATGTTTCCTCGGCCGCTGATGCCCGGCGCATGGTAGAGGAGACGGTGAAAACTTTCGGCCGGGTCGATATTCTGGTAAATAATGCGGGCATCGTTCTTCCCGGAAGAGTGGACAACATGCCGGAGGATGACTGGGACCGGACCATAGCCGTCAACCTGAAAGGAGTTTATTTAGTCTCCAAGTATACGATCCCGGAGATGCGCAGGATCGGCGGAGGAGTGATTGTTCACAACGCCTCCGTAGTGGCCATCAAGGGAGTGAAAGACCGCGGAGCTTACACGGCCTCCAAAGGGGGAGTGTGGGCCTTGACCAAGGCTATGGCTGCCGATTATCTCACTGAAAATATCCGAGTTAACTGTGTCTGTCCGGGAACCACTTATACTCCCTCCTTGGAACAAAGGATTCAGACCTTTGCCGACCCGGAAAAAGCCAGGGCTGATTTTATCGCCCGCCAGCCCATGGGTCGTTTGGGCAAGGACGAGGAAATCGCCGCGGCCATTCTCTTCGCCGCCTCCGATGAAGCCGCTTTTTTGAACGGCGCCACCATCGCCATTGACGGCGGGATGACAATCTGAGAGGGAAGTTTCCTCAATCCCTCAGGGGTCCCATCTTCTCCGTTAAAATACCGATGTTTGCAAAAATTTAGCCCTTGGAAAAGATGGGCCGAAGAACCAAGGACACCCCCGGGCCTCAACAAAATCGTTACCCGATTTTTTCAAAAAGCTAAAATGAGACTTATG
>CAZIDC010000391.1:0-1882 GCA_964537885.1 uncultured Syntrophaceae bacterium
TGACTTTCCTTCCGGGCCCTTGGCAGGTTTTCATAAAATATTCGTCAACTAATTTTGGAGATGATTCAAAAACATTTAAGCTTTCTGCTTTTGGTCTTTCGCTGACAGCTATGATTTAACTGGCCACAAGCTCTCCATAAATTTCCGGGCGCCGGTCCTGCAAAAAAGTCCATATTTTGCGCGTCCGTTCAATTTCCCGGAGGTCAATACTGGCCATGACGACTCCTTCTTGGGCGCCGCTGGGTTCGTCCACCAGATCCCCCTCCGGGGAGGCGCAAAAACTTTTTCCGTAAAAATCCTGTTTGCTTTCACTGCCCACCCGGTTCACCCGGAAGATATAGATTCCGCTGGTGGTTGCATTGGCACAGATTACTTTTTCCCATTTTCCCTGGGAGGCAAAGGCAGCGGCCGTTGGAGAAAAAATCACCTGCGCCCCTTTCAAAGCCAGAATACGGGAGCCCTCCGGGAAAAAATTATCCCAGCAGATTTGAACGCCAACCTGGCCGTAGCGGGTGGGGAAAACCGGGAACCCCAGGTCCCCGGGATGAAAATAGGTTTTCTCTTCCCAGAGCGGCAGTTGAGGGATGTGGAGCTTACGGTATTTTCCCAAAATTTCTCCGTTAGCGTCAATCACTACCGCCGTGTTGTAGTGCTTCCCCCCTGGATCTTTTTCAAAAAGAGGCAGAACCATCACCATTTCCTTCTTCCGGGCTATCTCTTGCATGGTCTCGGTTGTCGGGCCCGGTACCTCTTCGGCGAGATGAAAATTTTCCGGGAGGATGTCCATAGGGAACCAGTGGGTGTTAAAAAGCTCTTGGAAGCAGGCCATTTTGGCCCCTTGTTCGCCAGCGATTTCGGCCAGCGTTTGAGCTCGCTCCCGATTCTTTTCTTTATCCTTTGAGCACTTCATTTGGATTCCGGCTATTTTAAGTATTCCCATGCAGTCTCCTTAATTTTGTAAAAAAGTTTAGCCCCTTTCCTCGCCAGGGTCAAGGAAGAAAAGGACCTCTGCACCCGAGAGCCCTCCAAAAAAAAGACCCCGGGAGAGTATTCCCCCGGGGTCGCCCGCGGGTCTGAATATTCTATACGTATATCCGGAAATTACACTTTCACTACCTGCGTGGCCTGTGGCCCTTTTGCGCCTTCGGTAATCTCGAATTCTACCTTCTGGCCTTCGGCCAAAGACTTGAACCCATCTCCCTGAATGGCCGTATAATGAACAAAGATGTCTTTTCCGCCTTCTTGTTCAATAAAGCCATACCCCTTGCTGTCATTGAACCACTTCACCCGACCTGTCAACTTCATCCCACCCCTCCTTTTTCTTGCCCGGACCGGTGACCCGCAAACCGCTCCGCGTGCCTGCCGAGAGCTTTCGGCTTATCCGCCGTTGCCCATACCACAATTCCCCAAAATCTGTCAAGAATTTTTTAAGGGTGAAAGACAGCAAGATTTTTGAGGGTTCTCCTGGATTTTAGAGTCCTTTGTTCTTTCCTCCGAGTTGACCGCAAGCCGCTTGAATGTCCCCCCCCTTGCTCTGGCGTACCATAGCCGTAAAACGGTTGGCCATGAGAATCTCGCGGAATTTTTGAATGGCTTCATCGGTAGGCCGCTTAAAGGGACTCCCGGAATGTTCATTGAACGGAATCAGGTTGATTTTCGCTCGCAACCCGCTCAACAACTGGGTAACCCGCCGTCCATCCTCTTCCGAGTCGTTGACCCCCCCGATCAAAACATACTCGAAAGTGATTTTTTCCCGATTGGCCAACGGAATCTTGCGGCACGAAGCCAGCAAGTCCTTGAGGGGGTATTTGCGGTTGATCGGCATGAGTTGACTGCGCTGCGGATCGGTTGAGGCGTTTAACGAAACCGCCAACATGACATA
>CAZIDC010000391.1:1982-3576 GCA_964537885.1 uncultured Syntrophaceae bacterium
CCGACCTGGGTGGAAAGACAGAGGGTTAAATGGTTCTTTTCCGGAAGCAGGACGCTTTCAATATTTAATCCGTCGTCCAACCGAAAGCGGTATTTCTTCGTCCCGTCTGACGAAGTCTTTACCTCCGCCGGTTCAAAAAAACTGATCCAGGCTCTTTCCTCCAATTTTTGCCGGAAGGCCCTGGCCAAGTTGGTCATCGCCGCAAAATGGCGCGCGCCCCGCCCATACAACCACTTGGCCAGCTGACTGGCCCGAAAGGGTTTCTCCCCCAAAGAAGAAACGAAGGACTCCAATTCCTCGAGGGATAAATTTTTTAAATGAATCCGACCCGTTTTATCTTTCATGATTCTCCGGCCGCCGCCTCGCCGGCAACCCATCCGGTACTGAAAGCTTCCTGCAGATTATACCCTCCGGTCTTCCCATCCACATCGATGATCTCACCACAAAAGTAAAGGCCTTTGACGATTTTTGACTCCATGGTCGATGGATGGATCTCCTTCACGCTGACACCGCCGGAAGTGACGACCGCTTCTTCAATGGGCCGAGGACCCCGCACCCTCAAACGCCAGTCCTTGAGTAAACTTAGAAGACGCCTCCGCTCCTCGGAGCGAACCTCGTTTCCCTTCAGGCTCGGGGAAATTTCTGACCTCTGGAGAAAAATAGGGACAAGCCGTCCGGGCAATAAGCTGAGCAGAATGTTTGCCATTTGCTTGCGAGAGTGGGTTTGCAATTCGCGAACCAACCGCCTGTCCAGTTGCTCCCGGCTCAATGCCGGTTTGAAATCAACGGCCAGCTCAACCTTCTCCCCCGCCGTCTTTCCGGCAACATCTCCGCTCAGGGTAAGAATGATCGGCCCCGATACCCCGAAGTGGGTGAAGAGCATCTCGCCGAACTCTTCCCCAATCCTGCGCCTGCCGGACAAAAGGGTCGCTTTTACATTCTTGAGCCCTAAACCCTGAAGCTCCCGGACAAAGGTGTCTTCTATTTCCAGGGGAACCAAAGCTGGGAGAATCGGCTGGATGGAGTGGCCGATTTTTTCGGCCATCCGGTAACCATCGCCGGAAGACCCGGTTTGAGAATAGGAAGCTCCACCGGTAGCCAGAATGACCCTGCTGGCCCTGAAAACACCCGAATCCGTCCGAACCCCGGCAATCCGCTCGCTCTCCTTTAAGATTTCCCGCACCGGCGCATGAATGACCAGCTTTACGCCATGGGTAGATGCATAATCACGGAGGACCCGGACTACATCCTGGGCTCGGTTGGAAGTTGGGAAAATCCTTCTTCCTCTTTCTTCGACCGTAGCAACACCGCGAGCGTTGAAGAAGGAGATCAGATCATCGTTGAAAAAGCGGGAAAAAACATTGTAGAGAAATTTTCCGTTGTGACGGTAGCTCTCGATAAAAGAGGAAAGGTCTCCCCCGTTGGTAAGGTTGCACCGCCCTTTGCCGGTCAAGGCCAGCTTGATTCCCGGCCGGCCCATCTTTTCTAAGAGGAGGACTTTTGCCCCCCTTTCCGCGGCCCGCCCCGCAGCCATCAGCCCCGAGGCTCCCCCTCCGATGACGATTACATCCGGCTTCAAATTCAAGAACCTTCA
>CAZIDC010000392.1:0-3575 GCA_964537885.1 uncultured Syntrophaceae bacterium
TGCTTAATCCCCAGCAGGGCGGTAAGTTTAGTTTTTAGCATTTTCCTTCCTCCTTCCCCCTCACCCCCGCCCTCTCTCCGCCTAATGCGGAAGAGGGGAAGGGTGAGGGGGCTTAACTTGCTTTTGTTTAGGGTGAGTATAAAGAATTAATTCGTCGGTGTCAAGTTTTGGGATCTTTTGGGGTCACTCATTTAAAGGTCCCTGACTTAAGAGGATAGGCGTCGGCGGCTGTAGTAGTTGTATCAAGCCAGGAATGGAGCCTCGCCATTTTTATAACCTTTTTCCCGTTCTATCTGCCTCCCCTCCAACTAAAACCGGTACGGCTTCTTGGGGCCGCCAGCTCCAACTCTTTTGCAAGAGCAGGGCGACGCCGAATAAAGAATAGCCAATGAGGTCAGTGGTGAGACGGGAATCGATTAAAGCAAGTGCTGCCCCAAAGAGCAACACCCTCTCAATAAAGTTAGCGGGTTTGATCAAATAGCCGATCATCGAAGCGGAGAGAGCGATTACCCCTATGCACGCGGAGAAAAATCCAATAATTACCCAAAGGATAGGGCCTTGCCCTAAGAGAGTTGGGTTGTAAACAAACATAAAGGGGACCAAAAATCCTGCAAAGCCAATCCGGCAGGCGGTCAACGCTGTCTTGAACCAATGCGCCCCGGCAATCGCTGCCCCCACATAGGCTCCCAAGGCCACGGGCGGAGTTACTCCGGCCAGGACTGCATAGTAGAAAATGAAGAGGTGGGCAGGAAGGGGTTCGATACCTACATTGATAAAAGCTCCAGCTACGATGGAGATCCCCAAAATATAGGCGGCCACTGTTGGAACGCCCATGCCCAGAATGATGGTGACGACCATGCCCAAGGCCAAAGCGATCAAAAGAGATTGACCGCTCAAGGAGATGATAATCGCGGAGAACTTGACCCCCAACCCCGTAATCCCTACCACAGCCACCACAAATTGAACCACAGCAGCCATGGAGGCCACAAAAGCAGCCGTATGGGCACCTGCCTCCAGGGCTTTCATTAGCTTTTTCAGCGCCTCCCAGAGGTTTTTTCTATCCCTCTGAGATATAAGGAATAGAACCAGCGCAACAATAAAAGACCAGAAGGCACAAGTGGTTGGGGTATACATCAAACCCAATAAAACGATCAAAAGGATTAAAGGAATAAAAAGGGTATGGCTGCCAGCGAACATCTCTTTAAGGGGGATCTTTCCGGCATCTGGATCAGCAGGAAATCCTAAACGTTTCGCCTCAAATTGGACAGCCATCCAACATCCGAGATAATAGAGAATAGCTGGGATCAAGGCGGCGGCGGCAATTTTGAAATAGGAAATGCCCAGGATATCGGCCATGATGAAGGCTCCAGCCCCCATGATCGGGGGCATGATCTGGCCGCCGGAGGAAGCCGCCGCCTCGGTGGCACCGGCAAAATGGGGTTTGTAACCCTTGGACTTCATCAAAGGAATGGTAAATACACCTGTCGTTGCCACGTTGGCCGCGGTAGACCCACTGATCATTCCAAAGAGCATGCTGGAGATGACCGCCACCTTGGGAGGTCCGCCCGTCAGCTTGCCGGTTAACGCATAGGCCAGCCGGATAAAAACATCACCGCCCCCGGTGAAAACCAATAATCCCCCAAAGATGACGAAGATGGCGATTACAATCGCCGAAACGCGCATGATCGCACCATATATCCCTAATTCCCCCAGATAGAGGCTGGCCAAAATGTCCTTTATGGAGAAACCGGAATGAGCCCACTGCCCTGGGAAGTAGGGACCGAAGTAGGCATAAAGAAGGGCGATCGTCGCCAAAATGGGTAGGGCGTATCCCACCGTTCGCCTGGCGGCTTCGAGCACCAGGATTAGCATGATTGCACCGAGGATCGTGTCCAAGGTTGTGGGGGAAACATAGCCCATATCATAGAGGATGCGGTTGAGATTGAGCATGTAATAAACGTTACCGATAAGACCCAATACCGTGAGAACGACATCCCAGGCTTGGACGACGTTCCTCGTCGGGCTTCGTTTGCGGGGGGGATAGGTGATGAAGATCAGCAAGAAAGAAAACATGAGATGAATAGTGTTCTGCAGAACCCATGCCCCGGTCCCTGCGGTATAAATGTGATAGAGGGCCATCAGGATGGCGACGGCCCTCATGGAATACATCCAAAAACCCTTGAGCATCCGCCTGGGGGTTTCTTCCTTTTCAACGGCTCTCTGTTGCTCACTACTTAGAGGGGCCTGGGTAGAAATCTCAAGTAGATCTTTTGGCATTGCTCTTCCCTATCTTTTGGGCGAAGTATAAAATTCTCGTGTTCACTGCGCTTCAGGTGGAATGGCTTCTTTGGGAATTTTAAGCCCGATCTCGCGATAATATTTCAATGCCCCTTTGTGCAGGGGGGCCGTGGCACTGAGAACCGTCTCTTCCGGTTTAGTATTGGCGACTAAGGGAAAGGCCTTGGCGATTTCCGGGAGATGCGCCCAAAAAGTCTTTACTACCTCATAAATTACATCATCGGGGATCTCTTTGTTGGCGGTAAAATTAGAATACAAACCCAAAGTGACCGCTTCGGGGGCGTCTTTATAAGTATTGGCGGGAATCACCTTTCTTACAAAAAAAGGATAGGCTTCGATGGCTTTCTTGACCTGATCTTCTCGCAACGAGAGGATGCGGATAGGCCTGAAGGCATGGACCTCTACGAAAATCGGCGTGGGCAGGGTGCCATTATAGCTAAATCCAATAATACGCCCATCCTTAACGGCCTCGGCTGCATCGGAAAGCTTGGCGCGATAAATCTTCGGTTTAAAACCCAATACCTGGAATACCTTCTCTGTAATATATTCTCCCCCTCCACCGATCGTACTGGGATTAAACAGTTTTCCTTCCAATTCCTCAAAGGTCTTGATGCCACTGTCTTTCCTCACGGCCCAATGCATATAGGTCGTTGCCGAATTCCAGAGAAGGCGATGGTTGGCAATGGGTTTATCCTTAAATCTGCCGATTCCCCGATAGCACTCGTAAGATACCAAAGCTTCCCCCATCCCCATCTCCATTTCATTCTTACCCATGCGGATCGCATTTTCCCTTGTCCCCGTAGTTTCCCGAGCACTGATCTCCACTTTAGGGGAATGGCGGCTAACGACCGTGGCGATCTGGGTGGCATAAAAATACCAGCCACTGCCGCTGGGCAGCGCTCCCATTCTTAAGAGAGTCTTCTTCTCTTGGGCCAGGGAGCATTCGGGTGTCAGAAAGATCGAACCCAGGAGAAAGAGCATCGGTAGGATCACCCAGAACCTTTTTTGAAGATGAATTGTCTGTGACATATTGAGTCCCCCTTTCCTAGTTGTTATGGTTCTTCCAGCTTTTCAACAGAGGAAATATGGCCGCACTTTATACTGAATAAATCAGATGTGTCAAGCACATTCTGTCCCCCATCGATCACGATTATCACTGCGGACGCGGTCAGAGGCTGAAATTCAGACTCCTATTTTTTATAATCTCCCTTTAACAGCCTGGCAAAATTGCGTCGTGGAAGAACTCCCGCCTTGATCAGGCGTAAGGTACTTTCCTT
>CAZIDC010000393.1:0-3566 GCA_964537885.1 uncultured Syntrophaceae bacterium
TATAATACCATAATAATAATTATGAAGTTATCATGCAGTTCAATTGGACAAGGGATGCGCACAATGGAATATCCTTGCTTTCGGCGAGATCCTTTTATATGATTTGGTCAGCTTGGGATTGGAGAAATGGGAAGCGAGATGATGTCTGAAACGGGAACGATCAGGGGTTCCATAGAAATCGATCAGAGCCTTATGTCATCCATCAAGGCGAATTTGCAAAAAAAGGGGGTCAGCCTTTCCGGGGAAGAATTGGCCATCATCGTAGATCAACTAAAGGAAGAAGTCGTCTTCCATCATTTAAACCTTTTGATCACGCAAATCGAAACCATCCTGGACATCAATCCCGCCCTCAGCGAGCAAGAGATCTTCGCCGGAGTAGCCAGAAACGTGGTCGAATTCTTGAGGGCGGAGATGGCCACCCTGCGGCTCTACGATCCGGAACGGGAGAAAATGGTCTCCTTTGGGTCATACCCCGACGCGGAAGAGGGTCGGGAAGAAGAGATTCCTTTTGAAGATTCGATCGCCGGCGAAGTGGTCAGGACCCACCGGATTTATTTCGTGCCCAACATTTTGCAGGAGGAGAAATACAAAATCCGCGGGGAGAGAATGGCCTACCGCGGTATCCATTCGATGATGGCCATCCCGATTTCTCTTCCCCGATTTTCGCTGAAGGACATCGACGTCGAGGGGGTCCTCCAGGTCTACTTCAAGGAAGGAGATAAGAAGTTTACCCCCCTCGAGGCCAAAATCGCTGAAACCTTTTCCCGGAGAGTGGGTTACGTCATCGCCCGGAAGCGCATCATGGACCTGCAGGAATTGAATGCTGCGAAAGACCGAATTGTGGAGCAAATTTTTTTAAAATTAGGCCGGCACGAGGGGATTAAGATGAAAGAGGTTTTCAACCTGGTGATCCCCGAGCTGGCGGATATCATGCGGATCCAGCGCTGCGCCCTTTTTGCCGTGTCCGAAGACCGGAAACAGGTGATCTTAGAAGCCGGATTCCCGGAGGAGCAACACGGGATTGGAAAAGTTTTTTCCATTGAAGAACCTTACATCGGTGCCGTGGTAAACCTGCGAGGCCCTTTTGGCGAGTTCGAAAACGAGAAGATCTACCCCAACTATATTCTCATCCACAATCCCCAGAATAGCCGTCTGCTTCCTCCCGATCTCAAGCGGTTTTTGAAGACCGAACAGATCAATTCCGTTCTCTATATCCCGCTGAAAGTGAACGAGGTCGTCAATTATTTTCTGGCTTTTGACGCTCAGTCGCACCACCGGCGATTTACTGACGAAAAAATCGAAATATTTAGGTTTCTGGGCAAGGAATTGATGAAGGGGCTGAGACTGGAGAAACTGGATGACATCGTCCACGATTTCAAAAACCCGGCCCTGGCCGCAGCCGGTTTTGCCAAGCGAGTTCAGCGGCTTCTTAAGGAGGGGGACTATCCGTCCAAGAAGGAAAAGGTGGACGAAGCGTTGGACATCATTCTGCAAGAAACCTCGCGCATCCAGGAGTTGGCCCTGACCCTCTTTGAGGAAGGGAAAGAGGAAATCTTAGACCTGAGCGAGGTATTGCAGAGGCGGTTCTTGATCAACGCCGAAGCCCTGCGAGAATTGAAGCGAAGGGACATCCAACTGGTTGAGGGGGGGTTGGAATCTCCTCTGCCCATCCGCTGTTCGCCCATGATGATCGAGAGGGTCCTGGACAATCTTCTCAACAACGCCGCCAAGGCGATTCCGCGAGAAGGGGGGGGACTTACCGTCCGGGCCTTCAAAAAAGAATCCTGGGCGGTGGCGGAGATTGCCAATGCCGGCCAAATTCCAGAAGAGGATAAAGACCTTTACCTCCATGGCGTCGGCAAGGGGAGAGGGCTCCATATCACCACCCGATTGGTAAAAAGGATGGGGGGGAAATTAGAACTTCAGGTGCAAGAAGGCCAGACCGTTTTTCGAGTCTTGTACCCCCTTGTCCAGGAAGTCGGCACTGTCCAGTAACCGGATGATACAACCCTATGTAAAAAGGGCTTCTCCCTTTCTTCGGAAGGGAAGAAACCCCATGGTTTTTGGGGTGGACTATTTTAACCTTCCCTCGGCCGCCTTCCAGTCAATGTTCTTGAAAAAGGCAGCAATATAATCCGCCCTCTTTAATCCGTAATCGATCATGAAAGCATGCTCGAAAACATCCATGATCAGGATGGGTATGCAGCCGGCTAAATGACCGACGTCGTGTTCGTTAACCCAGCAATTGAACAGTTTTCCGGACTGGTTGTCCTGGTATAAAACCGTCCAACCGATTCCGCGCATCGCTCCCACTCCCTTAAAATCTTTTTCCCATTCTTCATAACTGGCAAAATCCTCGACCATTTTCTTAGCCAGTTTTCCGGTCTTGTCGATGCCGCCTTTTCCGCCCAGGTTTTCAAAATAAAATTCATGGAGGCGCATGCCGTTGAATTCCCACCCAAAACGCCTTTTCAATTCGGCGTATTCCGGGATGGAGGTTTTTCCCTCCTTGAGCATTTGAGCAGAGGTATCCACCAGTTTATTGGTATTGGTTACATACCCCTGATAAAGAGTGAAGTGATTTTTCAGGAGGGTCTCGCTAAATCCCTCCATTCCCAGAAGTCTGCTGTAGTCCTTAGCCGGATAAGCCATCTGTTCCTCCTTTCTCGCTTCCGCGAAAGATAAAATGTTTGGGCTGGTTAAGAAATGAATTCCCCCGATGGTCGACAGGGATAGAAACTGTCTCCGATTCAGCATTTTTTTAAGCTTTCTTATGTTCGAGAAGACTCCTCATTTTTATAAATTATAACGGAAAAGACTCTCCGAAGGAAATGGGGTAAATACTGTATTTTTTGGTTACCGATCGGGTATTTTCCATGGCGCCTAAGAAATCTTCCGACTTTTTCACCCTTGTTGGATTGCTGATGAAACGCCGGCCGTTGGCCAAGGAATTATCTCTTCGAAAACTTCACGCCCTCGGAACGGGCAATCTTCCCCTGATAAACGAAGGAAATTTGACGCAGGGCGGCCTCCTTGTCAAAGGGCGTCAAAGAAGATAGTCCATCGGAGGCAACGACGATCTCATATCCCCGGAGGCGGCCAGAAGCAGCGGTATGCAACACACAAATGTTGGATACGGTTCCGACAATCAAAAGATTTTGAATTCCTTTTTGCCGGAGGAGCAGATCAAGGTCGGTGGAGAAAAAAGGGTCGTATGTTCTTTTCCGGATGAAGTAGTCTTCCGGCAAGGGATTGAGTTCAGGGATAATTCGGGCGCCGCGGGTTCCTTCCAGAGTGTGAGGCGGCCAGATGGAAAACTCGGGATCATCCGGCCGGTGCCAATCCTGGGTAAAGACGACCGGTACCCGCGCTTTCCGGGCCCTAACAATCAGGCGGCGGATCGCGGGAACTGTTCTCCTGGCTTCCTTGACAAGGAGCTTCCCCCCGGGACCGACAAAGTCGATCTGCATGTCCGCAACGATTAAGGCGGTTAGCCGCGGTGAAAGGGAAACTTTTGGGGTAATGGTATATGCCGGAACCTGAACCTCCATTTTAAACTCCTTTCC
>CAZIDC010000394.1:0-2375 GCA_964537885.1 uncultured Syntrophaceae bacterium
TCTTAATGGGGGTCTTATTTTTCTGCTGCTGCCCGGATCTTCCTGCTGACAATAAGGTCAATGAACTGATCCGCGGGATGACGCTGGAACAAAAAGTAGGGCAGCTGCTTTTCCTCGGGTTCCAGGGGCGGGAGATTCAACATAAGGATACCGTCCATTTCCAAAAGATCCGTCCCGGCGGGGTGGTTTTTTATGGCCGAAATTTCGAGGATGCGGCCGGTATCCCGCCGCTGGTTTCCAAGCTCCATTCCATCATGGGGGAAGATGGACTGCCCCTTTTTTGGCAATCGATCAAGAAGGGGGGCTCGTTCACCGCCTCCGGGGGGATTATTACCGGCCCCCCTCTGCTCCGGCAATCGGGGCAGCCCATTCGGAAGAACTCGCCAGGAATGTCGGTCTGGCGACTGGCAACGCCCTCCGGGAGTTGAGGATCCATATCAACCTAACCCCCGTGCTTGACATGCCGGTAGACATTTTGACTTCGCCTATGACCATGAGGAGTTTTGGCGACCATCCCCAGACCGTAGAGAAGCTGGGGACGGCCTACATCCGGGGGATTCAGGATGCCGGGCTGCTGGCTGCGGCCAAGCATTTTCCCGGTATCGGAAGGGGCCGGGGGGATTCTCATTTCAAGGTACCCCATCTGTTCTGGGAAACAAATGGGGAGAGAGAAAACGATCTGCTGCCTTTTCGGGGAGCCGTCCAACAGGGGGTAGACCTGGTCATGGTCGGCCATGTTATTGCCGAGCCGGGAGATGCTCGCCATCCCGTTTCTCTTTCGTCTTTCTGGATGGAAGAGGTGCTGCGCAAGGAGATGGGATTTAAAGGATTGGTGATCGTCGACAACATCGAGATGAAGGCCATCCAGGCCTTGATGTCCATCCCGGAAGCGGCCGTTCAATCCTTCAAGGCGGGATTTGAAGACTAATCCTTCACTCCAGGTAGCCCGCCTGAAACACAACAGAAGTATCAAGCAAAAAAAACTGCGGATAAGCAAGCTTCTATCGATTAGATTTTACCTTTTAAGAAAACCGCAGCCTAATCCCATCTCAGGAGGATTCCTTCTTTCTTTTGCGCAGAAAGAGCCGGAGGGGGGTTCCAGAGAATCCGTACCGATCCCTTAATTGGCGGATGAGATAGCGTTGGTAGGCTTCCCCAATCCCCCTGGGTTCATTGGCCATGAGGACAAAGGTCGGGGGAGCCACGCTGACCTGGGAGATGTAATAAAGCTTCATGAGACGGTTGCGGTAAAGAGGGGGAGGATGGTTCTGAACCGCTTCCTGAAGCCATTTATTGAGGTCCCCCGTGGTAATTCGTTTCCGGTGCTCGGCGATAACCTCCTCGATGGCCGAGAAGATTTTGGCCACCCGTTGGCCCGTCAGAGCGGAGATAAAAAGAACGGGAAGGTAATCCAGGGTTTTCATTTCCCGGCGGATTCTTTCCTGGTATTGGACCAGAGTGGATGAATCTTTTCCCACTAAGTCCCACTTATTCACGATCAGGATTAGGGCCCGGCCGCTTTCCGCGGCGTATTCGACGATGCGGACATCCTGTTCAGCGAGCCCTTCGAAACCGTCGAGGAGGACCAGGGCGACATCGCATCGCTCCAAGCTTTTCAACGCCCGAATCACCATGTATTTTTCCAGACGCTCGGTGATTTTACTCTTGCGGCGGATTCCGGCGGTGTCGATAAAGATATACTCGCGGCCCTCTCTCTTAAAAGGGGTATCGATGGCGTCCCGGGTCGTTCCCGGCAGGGAGTCAACGAGGGCCCGGGGGCGGCCAATGAGCTTGTTCAACAGGGATGATTTCCCCACGTTGGGGCGGCCTACGATGGCGACCCGGATTTCTTCTTCCATCCTCTCTTCCTGGGGAGGAGCAGGGGGTAAGACCTTAAAAACCTCGTCCATCAGGTCGCCAACCCCCCGGCTATGCTCAGCTGAAATAGAGTGGAGAACATCTATCCCCAAGCGGTAAAAATCCACCACCCCTTCCTCGGCCCGTTCTCCGTCAATCTTATTGACCACGTAAAAAACGGGTTTAGGAACCTTCCTGAGATAACCGGCAATCTCTATATCGGTGGGGTTCAGCCCTTCCTGGCCGTCCATCAGAAAAAGGATGAGGTCGGCCTCCCGGATGGCCACTTCCGCCTGTTCGCGGATTTGTTGCGGGATGCGCTCTTTGGCCGCGGGCTCGAACCCGCCGGTATCGATCAAAATGAAGGACCGGTCGTCAAGTGTGGCTTCGGCATAGTTTCGATCCCGGGTCACACCGGGTTCGTCCTCGACGATGGCCTTGCGCTGTCGAGCCAGACGATTGAAGAGGGTGGATTTGCCGACGTTCGGGCGGCCAACAATGGCAATTACGGGCTTCAT
>CAZIDC010000394.1:2475-3566 GCA_964537885.1 uncultured Syntrophaceae bacterium
AGCGATCAGCAATCAGCCTTCCGTTAAAACAGCCTCGATCATAGAGCAGGCAGGGAATACAATACCGCAAGTCGCAAGTCGTGAGAGCGTAGGCCCTTTCTTTCTACACCCTACACCCGCTGCCCTACACGCTACAACCTTTTTTGGCGTTATCTGCGGTGAAAAATGTTCTCAGGTTGCTCCAGAGCTGCAAATAGACTTCGCGAGCCTCGTCCGGGGAAACGGCTGAGAACCGCACCCGATCACCGGGCATACACTGGGCAATCAGGGGCAGGTCGGCATGGATCAGGGTGGCGATGATCGGGTAGCCGCCGATGGTCTGCCGGTCTGCCAGAAGAATGATGGGTTGACCATCGGGGGGAACCTGAATCGTTCCATTGGCCAGTCCACAGGTAATCATCTCCCCAACCTTGTGGCGCTTGATCGGCTCTCCCATAAGTCGGTACCCCATGCGGTCTGAATGAGGGCTAACCGTGTACTCCGTGGAGAGAAAAGCCCTCAGCCCCTCTTCCGAGAAAAATTCCTCAAAAGGACCGACGACGACTCGGAGGATAGGATTTTTTTTGTAAGCCGGACGAAAGTTTTCGGGGAAGAAAGTTCCAATACGATGGCGGGTGCCTGCCGTAAGGGGTAGGATGGGAAGGCTATCCTTGGCCTTTAACGCCCTCCCCTCAAAACCTCCGAAATGGCCGAGAAGGTAAGTAGACCGGGATCCCATGACAAGCGGAACGTCCATTCCGCCGGAAACCGCGAGGTAGGCGCGGACTCCGCCTTTCCCTCCGGCAAAATTCAAAGTCGAGCCGGGCGGGGCCTGATGGCAGGTCCAGGATTGGAGTGGTTTTCCGTTGAGCCTAAGATTAAGATCTGCGCCGGTTATAGCCAAGAGGGTCTCCTGCGTAAGCCTTAAGGTGGGGCCGAGAACCGTGATTTCCAACCCTGCTGCCCCTTCTGAGTTGCCCACCAGCAGGTTGGCGCAGGATAGGGCGAAAGCATCCATGGCCCCGGAGATACCCACTCCGTATTGCTGGTAACCCCATCGGCCGCCGTCCTGGACCGTTGTAAAAAGACCGGGTTTGATTACTTCAATCATA
>CAZIDC010000395.1:0-3562 GCA_964537885.1 uncultured Syntrophaceae bacterium
TAACCGGCGAAGTTTCCAGAGAGGTATCTTTCCGACGTGGAGCTAAAAAGATTTTTAAAAAATAAGGTTTCTTTTTTTGGTTTTATATTGGTGATTTTCACGCTCTTATTAGCTATATTCTCGCCCTATATTGCGACCCACGATCCGGGAAAACAGAATATCATCAAGCGATTTGCCGAGCCAAGCTGGGAATATTTCGGCGGAACCGATCGATTTGGAAGAGATATTTTTTCCCGGACGATATACGGCTCAAGGATTTCACTGGCCGTTGGCTTTGCCGCCACTTTTCTGGGTGCGATGCTCGGCACGATCCTGGGCCTGATCGCCGGGTACAATAAAGGAAAGGTGGGTCAGGGAATTGTTTGGCTGACGGATGTTTTTATGTCCTTTCCCACCATGGTGCTGGCCATTATCGTTGTGGTGGCCTTCGGTCCGGGCATCCAAAACGTTATCCTGGCCATTGGGCTTGCCTTTACCCCCCGATTCATCCGGCTGGCCCGCGCTTCAACCCTTTCCGTCTCCGAGCAGGTTTTCATCGAAGCCAGCCGGGCGACGGGGCAGTCCAGTGTCGGAATCATCAGGAAGCATATTCTGCCGAATATTGCCGGCGACATTATCGTGATGTCGACTTTATGGATTGCTACGGCCATAAGGTTGGAGGCGAGTCTTAGTTTTCTCGGGCTGGGAACCCAACCGCCGACACCGAGCTGGGGGAACATGATCCGGGAGGGGATGCTCTATTTCATGCGAGCCCCCTGGCTCTCGTTAATTCCCGGCGCAGGGATATTCTTTGCCGTCATCGGATTCAACATGCTGGGGGACGGAATCCGGGATGTGTTAGATCCCAAGCTCCGGGGGCGTCTTACGTAATCTATGGGTAAGGGATGAACGGAGGGGCAGCCGTGGCGCGGTTGATCGAGGTAAAAGGACTTAAAACCAACTTTTATACGGATGCCGGTGTGGTTCAAGCGGTAAACGGCGTCGATTTCACCATTGAACGGGAGAAAACACTGGGGGTGGTGGGGGAGAGCGGATGCGGGAAATCCGTGACCGCGCTGTCGATCATAGGACTGATCCGGCCGCCCGGGAAGGTGGATGCGGGAGAGATTCTTTTCCATATGGGTGAAAAAGTCGTCGACCTGGCTAGGCTTGACCCCAAGGGTCCTGAAATGCGCTCCATTCGGGGGAACGAAGTTGCCATGATTTTCCAAGAGCCCATGACTTCTTTGAACCCGGTTTTTACGATCGGCAACCAGATCATGGAACCCATTATTCTCCATCAGCGTTTGGGAAGAAGGGAGGCCAAAGCCAAGGCCATCGAACTTCTCGCGGCGGTCGGCATACCTTCGCCCGAGCAGCGGATTCGGGAATATCCTCACCAGCTTTCCGGTGGAATGCGCCAGCGGGCCATGATCGCCATGGCGCTTTCATGCAATCCTTCCCTGCTGATCGCCGATGAGCCGACAACCGCGCTTGATGTTACAATCCAGGCCCAGGTATTAAAGTTAATGAACGATCTGCGCCAGGATTTTAAAACCGCCATCATGTTTATCACCCACAACCTTGGCGTAATCGCCCATATGGCCGATGATATTGTTGTGATGTATCTTGGCCGAATTGTTGAAAGGGCCCCGGTAAGGGACGTTTTTCATAATCCCATGCATCCTTACACCAAGGGATTAATGAATTCAATTCCCTCGCTTGCCATGACCAAACAGAGACGCCTCCTGCCCATTAAAGGGGTTGTGCCAGGCATCTTGGAGGTGGAGGGAGGCTGCGGGTTCGAACCTCGCTGTCCCCAGACAATGGCGATATGTAAAAGGCGAGTTCCGGAGCTAACCGAGGTTTCTCCTGGCCACTCCGCAGCCTGCTGGATCTATGCCGCGCAAATGTAAGGATAAATGATGGCCGGCGAAAACATTTTGCTGGAGGTAAAGCACCTGAAGAAATATTTTCCGGTGCGCAAAGGCATCTTCATGCGTACGATCGGGTATGTAAAGGCGGTCGACGATGTTGATTTAGCCATAAAGGAGGGGGAAACCCTCGGCCTTGTCGGTGAAAGCGGATGCGGCAAAACCACAACGGGCCGCGCCCTCCTGCGCCTGATTGAACCTACCGGCGGCGAGATCCTTTTCCGCAGCCAAAAGCTCTCCGGCGCCGATGAATCCTATAAAGAGGTTGATATTGCTGCCGCCCCGCCGGAAATGCTCAAATTCCTTCGCCGCCGGCTGCAGATTATTTTTCAGGACCCGTATTCTTCCCTCGACCCCCGGATGACGGTTGCGGAGATTGTCGGTGAGCCGTTGCAGGTGCACGGAATCGCCAAGGGGAGTGAACGGGAGGATAGGATTCAAAAATTGCTGGCGGCGGTCGGGTTGAACCCGGAGCAAATGAAGCGATATCCGCACCAATTTTCCGGCGGGCAGCGCCAGCGCATCGGCATCGCCCGGGCGCTCGCGCTCGAGCCGGAGCTGATCGTGGCCGATGAGCCGATCTCGGCCCTTGACGTTTCCATCCAGGCTCAGGTAGTCAACCTCCTGCAGGACCTTCAAGAACAGTTCGGTTTGACGTATCTGTTTATTGCCCACGATCTTTCGGTTATAAAGTACATTAGCGACCGGGTGGCGGTGATGTATTTGGGAAAGATCGTTGAGGTTGCCGCAACCGAAGCTCTATTCTTGAATCCCAAGCACCCCTACACCGAGGCCTTGATGTCGGCGGTTCCGGTTCCGGACCCCGATTACAAGAGCGAACAAATTATCCTTGAAGGGGACGTGCCGAGCCCTATGAATCCTCCTTCCGGCTGCTACTTCCACGAGCGCTGCCGCTATGCCCAAAAGATCTGCAAGGTCGAATCGCCTCTTTACCGCGACCTGGGAAATGAACACTTTGTGTCTTGTCATTTGGCCGAAATTCTCAGCCTGCAGCCGATTCGCACCGGGTGATCGTCGATCGGCGCGGGGAATAGGGAGTGGCAGGACCAGGATTCAGAAAAAGTCCCAAAGTAAGAAAAAATTGACAGAAAGGCGCCATTTGGCTATATTCCCTTTATCCGCCTTAGGGGGTTCGTCCAGGTTTTCAAAGACTTGGAGGGCGACAAGTGGAATAAGCACTCTCGGGCGAAAAAAAAAGGGGAGACCATGAATAAGAAGAATGTAAAAATCAAATACTCAAAACACATCCCAGCCTTGAAGATTCCAGAAAAACGCCAGCCCCCCAGTTGCGATTCCTGCACGGTGATGGCTTGCTGGCCGAAGGGGCCCGAGGACATCTTAAAAGGCCCGGCCAACTGCCCAACAAAAAATTATCCGGATTTAATCAAGAAGGCTAAGGACTTCTACCTGAAAGACCCCTTTCACCGGAAGATGCAAATGGCCGGAGCACGCCTGGAAGGGATGTCATCGCAAACCCCGCCGGGAGGGACCGAAATAAACATGAAGATGACCCGGGTGGAAGAGCTCATCATGTTCTGTAAAATGTTGGGTTACAAGAAAATTGGATTTGCCCATTGCATCGGTTGCATCGGCGAAGCCAAGGAGCTGAGCCAGATTTTCCGTTCCCG
>CAZIDC010000396.1:0-3547 GCA_964537885.1 uncultured Syntrophaceae bacterium
GTGCCTCATGATTGCAAGCAATATGACTTTTCTTCCGGGACCCTGGAATCACTCGACATTTGAAATATACCGGCTCTTTGGCCCTCAACTAATTTGGAGATGATCTAATTTTTAAATATTCAGACCTCTCTCTTCTTTTGGGGGCCGGTTCCGGTCCAGGGGATAACCCAACGAGCGCTCCAGCCGCATCCACATTTTTTTAATTTCAGTGCTCACCTGGCCACCCGTATACTCCACGACCGTGCTCTCATAGACCATGGCTTTGGTGACGACGGGGTCAAAGGGGATTTCCCCGATCACCGGGGCTCCCTCTTCCTGACAGAATTCTTTGATTCTCTCCGTATTCTCCGGATTGATGTCCGCTTTGTTGACGCAAACCCAGGCGGGTACTTGAAAATGGCGGCAGACGCCCAAAACCCTCTTCAGGTCATGGATTCCGGAAAGGGAGGGTTCGGTGACCGCCAGCACCGCATCCACTCCCCCGAGGGAGGCGATGACCGGACAGCCGATCCCCGGCGGACCGTCGATGAGCACCAAAGAATACCCGCCTTCCTGGGCGATCCGGCCGGCTTCTTTCCGGACCAGGGTCACCAGTTTTCCCGAATTCTCCTGGGCCACTCCCAACTTGGCATGAACCATCGGCCCATAACGGGTTTGGGAAATGAACCATTCTCCGCTCTGCACTTCCTTAAGAGAGATGGCCCCGCGGGGGCAGATATAAAAACAGACCCCGCAGCCTTCGCAGGCGATCGGGTCCACTTTCAGGTCCTGGATGGCCTCAAAGCGGCAAATGTCCCGGCACTTCTGACATCCATCACATCGCTCCGGATCAATCGCCGCCACCTTGGAAGCGAAAAACGGCTCCCGCCGCAGGACCTGGGGCTTCAGCAAAAGGTGAAGATCGGCCGCATCCACATCGGCGTCCACAAGGACGGCTTTTTTAACTAAGGTGGCCAGGGAAGCAACGATGGTGGTCTTGCCGGTTCCCCCTTTCCCGCTGATAACCGTAACCTGCTTCATGGCTTCTCCTCCTCGCAGCTTCCATCGCAGGAATGGGCCTGGAAAACAAACCCCTTCTCGGCTTTCAGGCTCTCGTATTCTTCCGCGCTTTTTACGATCCCCTCCCGGAACAAGAGCTTTTTGAAGAGGTAATCTCCGATGGCCTGCTGCAGTGCCTGGAGACCGAGAAGGGAACAGTGTTTTTTTCTCCGCGGCAGCCCGCCCAGGGCCTGAATAATTTCATCGTCCGTTAGAGAAAGGGCCTCGTCGAGCGTTTTCCCGATGGCCAGCTCGGTCATTACGCTGGAAGTAGAAATAGCCCCGGCGCATCCCCGGATGAGAAATTGCACATCCTGCAGCCGCTCTCCTTTTTCATCCACTCGAATGGTCACTTCGATATAATCCCCGCAGGAAGGGTCGCCAAAAGATCCTTGGCCGTCAGGCTTTTCCAGCTCACCCACATTTCGTGGATTGCGAAAATGTTCCATGGCCTTTTCAGTATAAACAACCGGCTCCTCGAGGATTGATGTCTTCCTGTCTTCTTTTTCATAAAGCTCTTTCCAGTTCATTTTTGCTCCGGCTGAGAACGATCTTTTGAATCTTTTCAAAAAGAGATAGAAATAAGGGTCGATAAACGGGCAGCTCCTCTATTATGATTCCTCCCCGGGAATAAACCTCGGCAATCCTGCGGTCATGGGGCAGGCTTCCCACGATGGGAATATTTTCTCTCCGGCAATATTCCCTCAGTTTCCCATCCCCGAGGTCTTCCTGATTGATGAAAACTCCCCTCGGAATGCCAAGAGCCTTGACCATCTCTACGGCCAGCTCCAGGTCATTCAGTCCGAAAGGGGTGTTCTCCGTGACCAGGAGGCAGAAGTCGCTTCCCCGTATCCCCTCGATCACCGGGCAAGAAGTGCCCGGAGAACAGTCCAGGATTACGGTTTTGTTTTTATTGATAAGCTCTTTCTCCCGGCGAATGACCGGGGTGGGCATGGGTTCGCCCACGTTCAAAACCCCCTGGACGAAGGAAAGGCCGTTATAATTCCCTTCCTGGATATAGCCAATTTCCCGGGGAGTTTCCCGGATGGCCTGGACGGGGCAAAGAAGAGTACATCCGCCGCATCCATGGCAGATTTCGGGGAAAATAAGGACCTGGTCTTTGATTACCGCAAGGGCGTTGAATTGGCAGACTTCCGCGCATTTCCCGCAATGGGTACATTTCTTTTCGTCCACCGTGGGCACGGGGATAGTAACCGGGATCGTGCGCCCCTCCCGGGGAGCAAGAAAGAGATGCAGGTTGGGTTCCTCCACGTCGCAATCCATAAGCTGGACGTTCTGCAGGGTTAGCGCCAGATTCAGGGCCACGGTGGTCTTCCCCGTTCCTCCTTTGCCGCTGGCCACGGAAATGATCATGAAAACCCCTCTCCTTTTTGCGGAGGAAACATCTGAAGTTCCTCCGTCAAACTGGCCAAGCTGACCCCCTGCAGGAGGCAGGCCAGGCTTAGGCTTAAAATTTTGACGCTCTGCCGATCTAAAAATTTCTCTCCGAAGTGACGGCGCAGGATCTCTTTTCCACGGGGATGTTGCGCCAGCACTTCGCCAACCAGTCGGGCCCCCACCAGATTAATGATGCCCCTGTCCGCAACTGTCCGGATGATCATGTTGGCACCCCCCCGCGCCACGGAGCTCTCCCCGGAGATAAGCATCCAGAACATCCTTTGTCTTCCCGAAGGCTCCGGTTACGGCCTCAATGCCATAGCCATCAAAAAACTCAATGGCTCGAGGCCCCATCCCGCCGGCGATCATTACTTCCGCTTTCTGGGAGTGAATGAATTCAGGAACTTTGCCGGGAACGTGATTCTCGAAGTAAGGGTTGTCCACGACCTGCCAGTTTTTTACTTCCTGGCCGTCGAGATCTAAGAAGGTGTAATAAGGACACCTTCCGAAGTGCATGCTTACTTCTCCGTCCAATCCCATCTTGTCCTCACTGGCAAAAGCAATACGCATCATATCCTCCTTTGTTTGAGCTTTATTTTCCCCCTGCAGAGAGAACGTCTTCCGTGGCGATAACGATTCCGCCCGCTTCCCGGACAGAGGCTCGAGCCGGACTTCAGCGCCCCCCGCAGGTAATATTTCATTGCCTCTTCGGCCTCCCCGGCAACCCACGCGGTCACCTGGATCTGATGGATCTTCAACAACTGGGCCGAGTACCCGTCGATTCCGCCGCAAATCAAGGTCTGAACGTTAAGCTCCCGCAGTCGTTCCAACCGTTGCCCGGGGTCCAGGTGGGTCAGGAGAACTTCCCCGCGCTCAACCACCTTCCCGTTTTCCACGGAAAAGAGGAGAAGGCTCGGAGCGCAGTCGAACCTTGGGGAAACCCTTGGGCCAAAGACGGGAATGGCTACTCTCATGATACCCCCTGAATCCTATTCAGCAAGGAGCGTGCCAGAAAGCAGCCAGAGGAAAGAGGTCAATAAATTTAGGAAATTAGAGTTCAAAGCCGACTTTAGGAGGGAAGGGGGAAGGAGAAGATATTTCATTATTGAAA
>CAZIDC010000397.1:0-3547 GCA_964537885.1 uncultured Syntrophaceae bacterium
CCGCCGGGTCCGGAGAAGGAGTTAAGAAGGCAGACGGGTTTTGCCAAGTTATGAACGGGAGGCAGGATGAAGTATTTTTATGATCGGTTTGAAGAATATACCTGGCAGTATATTGCGGATACCCACAGCGAGGCCGTAAAGGCCGAGATCCTCGTGGATATTCCCCCGGCCAAAGAGTTTCGCATCCACATCACCCGCTTTCGGCCCGGGACCGGAGCCTCCCCCCATACCCATGAATGGGAACATGCCATGTACATCACGCAGGGCACGGGGAAAGTCGTAATCCAGGGAGAGGAGGCGGTCGTGAAAAAAGGGATGCTGGCTTTTGTTCCCCGGGATGCCGTGCACTCTGTTCGCAACATCGGCAATGACGAACTGGTGGTGTGGGGAGTAAGCGGCCCGCCAAAGACCGAGGCCGGATATGCCCAGTTGAAAAGAAAGACGTAAGGGCACGAGGCATCGTGCCCCTACAGATGGGAATTTCCTTTTTATCAAAGTGCTGGTGAGCGTGCCCCAAGGCGCCTAAGACAAGTTCTATGATCAAGGATCGGGTGGGAGGTTTGCTTTTTCTGCTGACGGGATTTTACGGGCTCATCTATTCCCGCAGCCTTCCCATGGGGAGGTGGAACGAGCCCGGGCCGGGAGCTTTTCCTTTCGGTTTGGCCGTATTGCTGGCCTTTTCCGGAATCATGATCATCGCCCGGGCCAAAAGCAGAAAAGAAGAGAATCAAAAAGGCAAGGGGCGGGAGTTCTTGCGCAACCTGGTTACCCCCCTGTTGATTGTCCTACTTACTTTGGGTTTCATTCTTACCCTGGAACGGCTCGGGTATGTAGCCTCGGTGATGGTTTACCTTTTTTTTCTATTCTTCGGGATATGCCGGTATAAATTACCGCTGGCCGCGGGAATGGCTGTTGTCTCTGGCCTGGGGAGTTGGTATCTTTTCGTGAAAGTTCTTGGCGTCCAGCTCCCGCTAAGCTTTTGGGGGATATGATCTCCTCGTTTTAGGTGGGATGGCCATGGATGTTTTCGGCAACCTGCTTGCCGGTTTTCAGACGGCCCTCAGTCTGTACAATATTTACCTTTGTTTTATCGGCTGCCTGTTCGGGACTATGGTGGGTGTCCTGCCCGGCATCGGTCCCCTCGCCGGGATCTCGCTGCTCATCCCTGCTACCTACGGCCTCGATGCCACCGGGGCGATTATCATGCTGGCCGGGATTTATTATGGTGCCATGTATGGCGGATCGACCACTTCGATC
Organism: uncultured Syntrophaceae bacterium; assembly: GCA_964537885.1. Classification (GTDB taxonomy): domain Bacteria; phylum Desulfobacterota; class SM23-61; order SM23-61; family SM23-61; genus CAZIDC01. The sequence goes on from CAZIDC010000397.1 coordinate 1,258, forward strand.
CTGATGAACATCCCCGGGGAATCGGCCTCGGTTATCACCTGCGTGGACGGCTACCGCATGACCCAGAAGGGTCGTGGCGGGGCCGCCCTTTTCATCTCCGCCTGGGGATCGTTTATCGGAGGAAATCTGAGTATCCTGGGCCTGATGATTCTGGCCCCCCTGCTGGCCAATTTTGCGACTCGCTTTGGTCCCCCGGAGATTTTCGCCGTTCTCGTACTGGCCTTCATTCTTCTTGGATCGCTGGGGAGCGGCTCCTTCTTCAAAACCATGCCCATGATTCTCCTCGGAATGTTTCTGGGAACGGTGGGCATGGATCCGTTGACCGGGAGCTTTCGGTTTACCCATGAGGTCAAGGATCTTTATGATGGGATCGGCTTCGTGCCGGTGGCCATGGGGGCCTTTGGCATCGGCGAGATTTTGACCGCTGCCGAGAAAAGCCTGGTGCGGGTTATTCACAAGGTTAAGATGCGGGAGCTTTTACCCACCCGTGAGGAGCTGCGGGCCTCCTGGGGTTCTATCTTCCGCGGATCGGGCCTGGGCTTTCTGATCGGGATTTTGCCGGGTTCCGCCCACGTCCTTTCCAGCTTTGTCAGTTACGCCGTGGAGAAAAAGCTGAGTAAAAATCCAAAGGAGTTCGGTACCGGCCGCATTGAAGGCGTGGCCGGACCGGAAACGGCCAACAACGCAGCTACCGGAGGAGCGATGATCCCCTTTCTGGGAATCGGGATTCCCACCGGGCCAGCCACGGCGGTGATGATGATCGCTTTGATGATTCATGGAATCCGCCCTGGACCGCTCTTCATCTCCGAACAGCCCCAGATCTTTTGGGGGTTGATCGCCAGCATGTATATCGGTAACGTGATCTTACTGATTCTCAACCTGCCGCTGGTGGGTATATTCATCAATCTGCTGCGGGTTCCTTTCCGCATTCTCTTCCCCTTGGTCTTGATCATCTGCCTAGTGGGGACCTATTCAGTCAGCTCCAGCACCTTCGACCTTCTCATCTTGCTGGGCTCGGGGGTTTTGGGGTACATATTCCGCAAGCTAAAATACGACCTGGCTCCCTTTATCCTGGCCCTGATTATTGGCCCGCTCCTGGAAGTGTCGCTGCGCCAGTCCTTAATGCGCAGCGCCGGGTCCATTTCCATCTTCTGGAAAAGCCCAATCACCTTGGCCTTATTCGGGATTTCCTCTCTGTTGTTCCTCTGGAATTTAATCACTACCCTAAGACCGAAATCGACCTGGAAAAAGGCGTTGGATGAAGGGTAAGATAAGGAAAATTTTGGTATTGCAAAAAACAAAATGGAGGTGGCTATGAAAAGCTTTAAAATTTTCGGATGGGTCATCTGCTTATTGTTTGGCTTAGCCGCGCTAACTTGGGGTGCCGAATACCCAATCCGTCCCATCACCTTGATTAATCCCATGCCCCCGGGGGGAACTCTGGATCTGCAAAGCCGGGCCTTCGCCACCGTGGCGGAAAAAGTCCTTGGACAACCGATGGTGGTGGTCAATAAACCTGGGGCCACCGGCATGATCGGGGGGCTGGCCGGGGCGCAAGCCCCCCCCGACGGATACACCCTGACCGTGGGGTCGGTAAATCTGACCAATGCCATCGAATGGGAGATTGCCAACGGCCGCAAGCCTCCGTTCACCCGGCGCGATTTCACCCCGGTCTGCTCCTTCACCCTGAGCCCAACCCTGCTCATCGTCCATCCAGAGAGCCCCTGGAAAAACTTGACTGACTTCATGAACGATGCCAGAGCCAAACCCGGGCAGATCGTCTTCTGTTCCGGGGGCCTGTATGGGATGAGCCACCTGCCCATTGAAATCTTCGCCAAAGCCACCGGCCTGAAATTCCGCCATGTGCCCTATGCGGGGGGCGGCCCCTGTATTGCGGCAGTCGTGGGCCGGCATGTCGATTTCGCCATGCAGTATCCTCCGACATCCCTTCCCTTGGTACGAGGCGGGAAATTGAAAGTGCTGGCGGTCGTGGGCAAAAACCGTCTCAAGTCAGCCCCCGATCTTCCCTGTATGAAGGATTTCGGGATTGATGCCGAGTACTACGGCTGGGTGGGGATCATGGCCCCGAAAAAAACCCCGCAGCCCATCGTGGCTAAACTCAGGGAGGTTGCCAGGAGAGTGGGCATCGATAAAGCCTTCATCGATCTCATCGAGAAGCCAGGGGATGAAGTGCATCTCCTGATCGGGGAGGAGGTAAGCAAATACTGGGATGTTGAATCGGAAACGATCGGGAAGATTCAGGCGGATCTGGCCAAGGAGGCGGCGAAAA
>CAZIDC010000398.1:0-3529 GCA_964537885.1 uncultured Syntrophaceae bacterium
TTTTTCTTCTTTTGCTCCAAGGCCCTCCGCATACTCTTGGCCAGGTCCTGCATAACCAAAGGTTTTAAGGCAAATTCTCGAATCCCCAGCGCTCTGGCTTTTTCCTCGGTGATGTGCTCGCTGAACCCCGTGCAAAGGATGACGGGAATATCCGGTCGGATTACCATCAACTCTTGAGCTAATTTGTCGCCGGTCATATTCGGCATGGTCATGTCCGTGACGATCAGATCAAAGCTTTCAGGCTTAGCCCGGAATAATTCCAGGGCCTCCACGCTGCTCGTTCTGCCCACCACCTCATATCCCAAGCGCTGGAGCAACTTTTGGCCGATCTCCACAATGGCCTTCTCGTCATCAACGAAAAGAACACGTTCGCGCCCACCCAGGGGCAGGGGTTCAATTCTTTCAGCCTCTGATGGCGCTTTGGCGGCATCGATTCGGGGAAGATAGATGTCAAATGTCGTCCCCTTTCCCGGTTCACTGGAAACGGCAATGGCGCCTTTATGACTTTTAACGATCCCATGAACCACCGCCAATCCCAATCCGGTTCCTTTGCCCGTTTCCTTGGTGGTGAAATAAGGGTCAAATATCCTCGATAAGATCTCGGGGGTTATGCCGTGTCCGGTGTCCCTTACCTGCAATTTTAGGTAGGGACCTGGCCCCATCTCCGGATAAGAAGAAGTGTTCGCATTCATATCAAATTTAGTTAGGGATACTTCTAACACGCCCCCATTCTCACTCATGGCGTGGGCCGCATTGGTGCAAAGGTTCATCAACACTTGGTGGATCTGAGTTGGGTCGGCTTCAATGGCTCCCCTATCGACTTCTATGTTCTGCCGGATCTCAATGGTGGCGGGCAAGGAAGCCCGCAGCATTTTCAGAACCTCTATGACGATCGGCCTGACATCCAATGGTTTCCGTTCCTCTTTGCTCTGACGACTGAAAGCCAGGATCTGCTTTACCAGATCCCTGGCCCGATAAGTGGACTTGATGGCCTGCTGCAGGTTGTATTTAATTTCGGATCCCTCTGGAATGTCCAGGTTGGCGAGCTCTATATACCCCAAAATACCGACCAGGATATTGTTGAAGTCATGGGCAATCCCGCCGGCAAGAGTCCCAATGGCCTCCATCTTTTGAGCCTGCCGCAGCTGCTCTTCAAGACCCATTCTCTCTTTTTCCACCCGTTCCCGTTCGCTAAACAACTGGGCATTGGCGATAGCTCCAGCGATCTGATTGCCGACCCTCTCCGCAACTTTTACATCCCTATCGGTATAGGCGTTGGGTCGGACCATTCTCAAAAGCAATCCTCCAATAACCTCATTTTTTGATATTAACGGCACTGAAAGCATCGAGCGGAATCCAGCCTTAAATGTGCTCAATAATCCGGGAAAACGTCCCTTAACCTCTTCTTCTTCCTCCGTTTGGAAAAGCAGGCTTGATCGGGTATGGATCATCTCACTAATAGTCGTACCCGCCAAGGGATAAACTTTTCCCTGGCGGCGATCTTCAACATCCTTTCCCGAGATATAGGCGGCGTTGACCGTTTTTTGGTCAGGACCAAGCAGGTGAATGACAATCCGGTCGAAGGGGATGAGCTTCCGGACCTCTTCCGAAAAGCGCTCGTATACTTCTTCGATGTTCAGCGTAGAGCTGATGATTCGCCCGATCTCGGACACGACCCTGTTTTCTTCAGCCAGACGCCTCGCTTCTCCCTCACTTTTCCGTAACTCCTCCTCCGCCCGCTTGCGCTCGGTGATGTTGCGGGTAACCCCCCGAAAGCCGACGCGCTCACCTTGGGCATTTCTCATTAAAGAAATGGAACTTTCATGAATTATCTTTGTCCCATCCTTTCTTGTGAGCTCCCAATCATATGCTTTATAAGATTCCCCCGTGGTGTATACTCGATTGAACGCCTGATATACTTTTTTAGCAGTCTCTTTATCCATGTACTGCCGATTGTTCATCCCCATCATTTCCTCTTGCGAATATCCAAGTTCTCTACACAAAGCATCATTAAAAAAAGTGAAATTCCCGGCAGGATCGACTTCAAAGTAGCCCTCTTCGATGTTATCAAGAATGCTTCTATATCTTTCCGCCAACTCCCGCAGCTCTTCCTGCGCCCGCTTGCGTTCGGTAATATCAAGGACAACCCCCACCAATCCACCAACCGTTCCGTCCGCCTTGGTAAACGTAGCCTTATTGAAAATGACATCGTGTTTTTTACCCTCAACACTGGCAACCGTTGCCTCGTATCTCTGGACACCACCGCTTAAAAACAGTTCCTCATCCTGAGCCCGATAGATGGCCGCTAAATCCGGCGGAGCGATTTCGAAAACGGTCTTGCCAACCATCTGCTCCTGTTTCAAACCGTTCATCTGCTCCCAAGCTTTATTACCTCCCAGAAACCTTCCCTCCCGATCTTTGAAAAAGATAGGACTGGGAATCGTGTCTATCAATATTTGCAAGAAATCCAATTGTTCCCGAATGATTATCCCCGCTTTTTTATGCTCGGCAAATAGTCGCGCATTATCGATAGCCCCGGCAATCTCATTACCTACCCTTTCGGCCAGGAGCACATCTGTCTGGGTATAGGCCTTTGGTTTCGTTGAGAGAAAAAGCAATGTTCCAATTACATTATTTTTCGAAATTAGGGGAACCACAATCATCGATTGAAATCCAGACCGATAATAAGACGAGAAGGCAGGAAATAATCTTAAAACTTCCTCTATATTTTCTCCCTGGGTCAAAATACTTGACCGAATCTGCATGGCTTTTCCCGATGCAGTTCCGGCTAAGGGATAGACACCCCCTGTTTTCCGGCCTTCGACCTCCAGGCCCCAGGCATAGGCCAGGGTAAGAATGCTTCCATTAGGATCGGCAATGGCGATCGTAATCCGATCGCCTTGAATAAGTTTACGGACTTCTTCAATAAACCGTTCATAGATTTCCTCAATGTTCAGAGTCGAGCTCATGATCCGCCCGATCTCGGCCATGACCGCATTCTCCTGCGCCAGCCGTTTAGCCTCCTCTTCACTGCGCCTCAATTTTTCTTCGGCCTTTTTGAGCTCGGTGATATCCCGGGCCACGGAATGAAAACCAACAACCTTCTTACCTTCCATCATCAGTGAAGAATTCTGCCCGAGCCAGATGACCTCACCGGATCTGGAAAGAATAGGAAATTCTACGTAGATCGTTTCCTTCCTTTCTCGAAACTGATTGATGTAGATTTCCGCCAGCCTCTGGCGGTGATCGGGATGAATGATGTCCAGGTAATTGATTTTTTTAAATTCCTCCAGAGAAGTAGCCGCAGCTTTCAGGGTAGCAGTATTGGCGAAGATGAAATTACCCTGGATGTCAGTTGTGTGGATAATGTCCGCGGCGCTCTCCACAACTTCTTTATATCTCTTTTCAGATTCTCTCAGCGCCTCGTCAGTCCGCTTGTGCTCCCCTTCTATTTTTTCCATTTCAGCAACCCGCTGGCGCATGGCTGCCAATTCAAGAATTAGCTGCTCTTTTGTCACATTTTCATCTT
>CAZIDC010000399.1:0-3507 GCA_964537885.1 uncultured Syntrophaceae bacterium
CACACAATTCCCTTTTTTGTTTATTCAACTCACCCCAAAGCAAGTTCTTATCAAAAACACTTGGCCATACGGAAAGTCTTCTATCCATAGAACCGATTGAAAATACGGCCTTCCAGGAAGAAAACGGGTTTTCTTCTCAACTAATTTGGAGATGATCCATATTTTTAAACGGGGGCAATTTTAAGGACTCCGGAGCGGGCGTTGGCTTTTTCCACCCGGACCAGGATTTGGTCGCCGGGGACAAAATCGCGGCTGGAAGACGAAGCCATGTCCACTTCTAAAAGATATTCGTTCAAGTGGATTAAGTAGCGGTTGGTAAACCGGTCCAGGATGACCGCCGTCGTTGTAGACCCTAACCGCTTTTCTAAATACCTCAGGATCCAGAATTGTTCGGTTTGTTCTTCCACCAAACCAACCCTGGAAATCGTCGGCCCGACCTTGGCGATGATTTCTTCCAGCTGACTCCCACTCCATACCGGGCTGCCGCGCAAGGCTCCCAGGATTTGCTGCTCGATCAACAGATCATAAAAGCGCCGGATGGGCGATGTCAGGGTGAGATAGGCCTCCGCCCCCAGGGCGGCATGGCGGGATGGCCGGGTGCCGATCTCCACCCGGTTCATGACGCGGCGCAGACGGTAGGCCTGGAGAGGATCAAATTTCTCCATGGGGGAAACGGTTTCCCGCGGTTCCATCTGGCACCGGTATATGGCCGGAATACCTTTCTCCTTCAAGAAAAGGGCCGTAAGGCAATTGGCTAAAATCATGAACTCCGAGACCATTTTCTGGGAAGGGCTTTCCCGTTCGCGTTTATAGATGGCAATCTCCTTATCCCGGCTTACGCGGATGACCCTCTCCGGCCGGGGAATGAAGAAGGCCCCCAATCCCGTCCTCCGCCGTAAAAGCTTATCGGCAATTCTTTTCAGGCAGGTCAGTTCCTCTTCTTCCTCCTCTAAAAGCTGATCGACCAAATCGTAAGAAAGTCTCCGTTCCACCTGAATGACGCTGGGAACGATCTGGTATTCCTGAATTACCCCTTCCTCATCCAGGCGCGCCAAACAACTCAGGGCCCGGCGCCTCTCGCCGGCCACCAGACTGCAGGTCCCTTCCGAAAGAGCCGGAGGAATCATGGGGATCCGCTGATCCGGCAGGTAGATCGAGGTAGCCCGGGACATCGCCTCCTGAAAAATTTCCTTGCGCCCGTCGAGGAACGTGGCCACATCGGCGATGTGGATTCCAACTCGAAAATCTTTTCCCACCCGTTCCAGGGTTAAGGCATCATCAATGTCCCGGGTAAATTCACTATCGATCGTGAGGGGGTGCAAAAAAGTTAAATCGCGATCGGGGGGGCAGAGAGTGATTTCCCGGGCTGCTTCGGCGATAATTTGTTCCACCTCGGCCAGCACTTTTTCAGGAAAAATCCTCGATATCTGGTGGCGGAGCAGAAAAAGATTTTCATCTTCCCCCCATTCGCCCAGCCGCACTAACAACTCGAAGGGTGCTTCGGGGGATGTGATTCTTCCCCGTTGCAGCAGCGCTTTCCCCTGAGCATGGCTCGGGGCCTCGGCCCCAAAGAGGGCCATTTCCTTCAGCAGGCCGATGACCTCGTCCTTATGGGGCGGGGGCGGGGCAGTTTCCCCGGCCACTACCGAAGCAAGCCATTGGCTGGCTTCTTCTATCTCGCGCTCTTGTTCTTCTTCCCTCTGAAGCTGGAACAGGATCTGTTCCACTTTTTCCGGGTCGCGGGCTTCGTAAAGGTCTCCTTTCTGCTTGAAATAGAGCCGGTCATCCGCCAGGGCCCTAAAAATAGCCATCTCTTGATCCCCCGCAGCCTTGGAATCGAAGACTATCTCGGTGAGCTCGCGCAAACTGAACCCCCTCCCCTCTCCGCAGACTAAATCCCAGAGGTCTTTGATGGAAAAGGTTTGCGCCAATGTTTTCTGGCGATCACCGATTTTTTTTAAGTGCTCCACCAGGGATTCGCGGGGTAGGGAAGTTTTTAAGGAGTGGGAGGAAAAATGGGCGATGCGGTTCGGCCCCAGGGTGATTTCTCGGTTTTCTTCGGTGAGGAGATGAATTTTATTTTCAGTGGCTTCCAGGCAGACGGCGCAGAGGATCTTCTTCTGTTCAAAAAAAGCAACGACTCTTCCGATCTCCATGAATGCTCATTTCTAGCCTTTTCCCGCGCGAGGAATAAGGCGGGTGGAACAACCTTAACCAGATTGAATTTATCATAACATTTATGATTTTTGAAATCAACCCTTGCGCAAGTGTTACCCCCTTTTCACCTTTCACCCCTCCCCTGGCACCTCCGATCTACGATCGGCTAAGCACCGCATCCTGGCAACCTGCGTTAAAGAAATCCCATATCCACGAATCGCCACATGTCCAGTCTCGGCCCTCGCGGCATAACGATCAAATTACCCAAACCTTCTCTACCCAATAAACGCCCTTGGATATTTCTTTTACCATCGAACACTCCTCCTTTGACTTCTGAAAGAAACGGTTGAGATAACCCAAAAATTATCCCACCTATAGTAAAAGGTTATTTAATGTCTTAAAACTTCTCAATGCGCAAATGTATCCGGCCCACCATCAGTTTTGATAATTTTTTGAATCGCTCCAAAGTATTGGTCCGCGTTGGAGAACATTACGTTGTTATGATCGGCCCCGGGAATGATGACCAATTCCTTCTCCGCCGCACCTAGATAGGCCAGCAAATCCCTGGCCTCCTGCAGGGGAACAAGGTGGTCGAATTCTCCATGAATGATTAAGGATGGCAGGAAAATTTTGCGGATCCTGGTCCGGTGTTCGTTTTCGATCGGCTCCAGGTCGATTCCCCGGGAGGGAAGACCCAAATGCTTGATTAACCTCGTCACGCTGGCAAAGCCGCTTTCAATGATCAATCCGCGTATTTGATCTGGATAACAGTATCCGAGTTCGAGGGCGGAAATGCTGCCCAGGGACCTTCCCATGATCCATAAATTCCCTGGAAAACTTTTTTGGAAAAGCTCCTTTTTTACGGCTCCGAAGAGAAGATGAGCATCATGCACTAAATGGGTGAAGGTCGGCCGCCCACCGCTAAAACCATACCCGCGATAATCGGCAACCGCGAGGTTGACGCCGATCTGGCCATAAAGAGGGGCGATGTCGTCGTAATCGCTGACCACTTCCCCATTGCCATGGAAGAATAAAATCCAGGGATTGGTTTTATCCTGGAGATAGAACCGCATGTGGATTGAAATGCCTTCATCCACGGGGCTGAAAAGGTCAAAGGCTCCTTCGGGAGGCGGCGTGAAATCCCGCCGGGGGTAAAAAAGGAGATCTAAAAGAGGGGATTGGTCAATGGCGGCATAAATGGTCATAATCGTTCCTTCTCGTAAGACTAAGCACTCAAGATCCAATATGATCACCCTTATAGCACAGCGCATAGAAATGGGGAAGGACGCATGCAAGAGAAATCCATGGCGTTATGTTGACGGGCTGAGGTCTTTGTTTGACATTGAATCC
>CAZIDC010000400.1:0-3505 GCA_964537885.1 uncultured Syntrophaceae bacterium
AGACCAGCGGGGCCATGGGCAGCGGGACGGGGCTGGCCAGCGGCTTTGGCAAGCTCGCCCCCTTCGGTTTTGATCAGCCCGTGGTGGCCATGTGCGGGGATTCCACGTTCTTCCATGCCGCCATGCCGCCCCTGGTCAATGCCCATTACAACAAATCGAACTTAGTCATGGTTATCCTCGACAACAGCGCCACGGCGATGACGGGATTCCAGCCTCATCCAGGGGTGGGAATGAATGCCATGGGCGAGGAAGTCACCCCCGTGGACATTGAAAAGGTTTGCCGGGCCTTTGGAGCGAAGGTGGAGGTCACCGATCCCTTCGACCTACCGGAGACCAGACAGAAAGTATTGCAGGCTCTCGAGGACCCGGAAGGAGCCAAAGTGATCATCATGCGCCACAAATGTGCCATGCTCCGGGGGAAGGATGAGCGGCCTCCTTATAAAGTTTGGATTGATGAAGAAAAGTGCCTCGGGGAAGATTGCGGCTGCGACCGGCTGTGTACCCGGGTTTTCAAATGTCCGGGACTGATCTGGGACCAACAGGCGGGCAAATCCAGGATCGATGAAGTCATCTGCGTAGGGTGCGGCGTGTGCGCGGACATCTGCCCGGAGAAGGCCATCGTCAAAGAGGAGGCCAGGTAAGATGAGCCCAAACAAAGATTCCTATAACCTCATTATCACCGGCGTAGGGGGGCAGGGGAATGTGCTGTCTTCGCAGTTGATCGGCCAGGCTTTTGTCAGCAAGGGTTTTTTCGCCACCATCGGGGAAACCTACGGAGCCTCACAGCGGGGTGGTTCGGTGATGAGCCATATTCGCATTTCTTCGAAGAAACAGCTCAGCCCCCTGATTCCCAAGGGAAAAGCCGATGTCGTGGTGGCGTTAGAGCCGGTCGAAGCCCTGAGGGTCCTTACCCAATATGGGAACCGGGAGACAGTGGTCATCGTCAATACCCGCCCGATCTATCCGGTTGATGTGACATCCGGCGGCGAGAAGTATCCGGAAAAGGAAGAAATCAAACGATCCTTAGAGGGGCTTTCCCAGAAGGTCTATTACATCCCGGCAACCGAGAAGGCCATGCAATTGGGTTCCCCCATCCTCGGGAATATGATCATGATCGGGGCCTTATTAGGAGTGCACCTCATCCCCCTGAGCATGGAGGAGTTTCGCCAGACCCTGGCGAAGAACTTCAGCAAAAATAGGCTGGAAACCAACCTAAAGGCCCTGGCCGAAGGAAAGAAAATGGTCAGGGGAGAAGGGAGCGATTAAAAACCGGAGTGACGCGATCATATCCCCAGGGACGGGAGGAGTTGATCATTATGAACTCATTATTAAGAATCGTCTCGTTGGTTTTTCTTCTTTTCCTTTCTGCGGCAAGCTTTGCTCAAACTCCTTTTAAGCCTGGTGTTACCCCCTCCACGGATGTCCCATTCCAGCGGCTCGAACGGGAGATCACCCGAGCAGCGCAATCAACCGCGGGAACGGTTGGGGTCAGCGCCGTCCATATCGAATCGGGCCGTCGCATCGCCCTCAATTCCAGTGAGCGTTTCCCGATGGCCAGCACGTACAAGGTTCCCATCGCCGTTCAACTTCTTACCCGGGTCGATCAGGGAGAGGTCTCACTCGACCGGATGATCGAACTAAAGCCAAGCGACCTCCACCCGGGAGGAGGAATATTGACAACACTTTTAAATAAACCCGGTGTGTCGCTTTCGGTCCAAAATCTTCTTGAACTGATGCTGCTCATCAGCGATAACAGCGCCACCGACCTGTTGTTGCGCTTGGCGGGAGGGCCGGAAGCGGTTACCGCGCGCATGAGAGCCTTGGGCATCCGGGATATGGAGATCAATCGGCCGACCATTCATTTAATTGCTGACTCGGCGGGCTATGCCTTACCGCCGGAAAAGGAATGGACGCCGGAGCTCTTTAAAAAGCTCGATGAGCCTACCCCACCCGAGTCCAGAAAAGCAGCATCCCAAAAGTTTGAGGCCGATCCCCGTGATACATCAACGCCCGAGGCCATGGTCATGTTGTTGGAACGGATTTTCCGCGGAGACCTCCTGAAACGGGAAAGTGGAGCCTTGCTCCTCGACATGATGAAGCGTTGTCGAACAGGGAAGGCCCGGCTCAAAGGTATTCTGCCCGCAGAAACCGTAGTCGCGCACAAGACCGGCTCCCTTGGCGGTACAACAAATGATGTGGGGATTATTGCTCTTCCCGATGATGGAGGCCATATCGCCATTGCCGTCTTCGTGAAGTCATCGGAAAAAGAGATTCAAGAACGGGAACGCGCGATTGCTCAGATTGCACGGGCGGTGTATGACTTTTTCCTATTCCAACCGTCAACTCCCCCAGCGCAGGAGCAGAAATAGGGTTTCCCAAATAAACAGGGGATTAACCACCCTTCCGGCTTGGCCAACCCCATGGCCATTTCTGACCCTTCCTTTCTTAAATGACAGTTGATAATAATTAGAATCTATACTTTAATCCTAAAGTTACCATGCTTATCCTATAATCAAGGTGTGGACTATAATATCCATAGTCATGGTAATAATCATGGTCAGATTCAGCTTCTGTAGCAAAATAACGAAGGCCAATATCCATAGACAAGTTCTTTGTTAAATCAATGTCAACTCCGCCCAATATTTGCCCAGCAAAGACAGTATCATCATTATTAGCGGAACGTACGGTTGGTGTTGTCGAAAACGAAACATCAACATACGATAATCCAAGACCTACGCCAATGTAAGGGTGAATTTTCCCTTCTGGATATTTCACAAATGCATTAAACATAAAATTATTAAATTTTGCATTCCCTTCAATTGTAGCATAACCCGTACCGGCGGGGGTCAATACAGTCCTATCCACATCAGGATTTAAAAAGCTGTATTCAAATTCAAAAGAGAAATATTTGAGTTGAGGTGGGGTGTAACCTAATTTCAATCCAACAGCCCAAGTCTTCTGAACGTCTATATCATAATCATAATTGTAATAATAATCATAGTACCACATTGTCGCATCAGAAATTAATGTATAACCTCCAAATACACCCATATATCCTCCAAATTGAGCCGATGCAGTATTAAACGGAAATATGGAGACAGCAATAACGAATACAAAAGCAGCTAAAGCAATAGCTAACTTTTTCATGGCAATCCCCCTTTGCGTTTACACCATTCGTGAAGTTAAAGAAGCTAAACAAAATTTAAGTCTCGTCTTTTTTTGTAGTATTCATCCGTTGCCAGGCTATTTGGTTTTCGCCTAGTGATTGATAAGGTATTCCTTTTTGACGACCTGTCCCAAAGCAAGGGATTGGAGAGCGTATTTCTAAGGGGAATATATTAAAAAAAGAGGGGAATGTCAATGAAAAATACCTGGAAGGAATGTTCCGTAATTTGGTTATAATCCAAGAAAAAATTGCCCGCCGAAGAGCGAATCCTGGCGGGCAACTTATTGATTTTACTGGTGAGCCGTGGGAGGCTCGAACTCCCGACCACCTGATTAAAAG
>CAZIDC010000401.1:0-3505 GCA_964537885.1 uncultured Syntrophaceae bacterium
TTCATTGATCTGGCCACAGCCTTGGCGGGCTGGTCCGCGGGCGGTCCCGCGAAAGTCGCCATCGTGGCTTCCGGCCTGCTGGGCTGCATTTCCGGCTCATCGGTCGCCAATACGGTCACCACCGGGGCTTTCACCATCCCGATGATGAAGAAGATGGGTTACAAGAAGGAGTTTGCCGGCGCGGTGGAGGCTTCGGCCTCGACGGGCGGGCAGTTCATGCCGCCCATCATGGGCGCCGCCGCCTTCATTATGGCTGAATTCCTGGGAATCTCTTACCTCACCATTGCAACCTGTGCCATCATACCCGCCATCTGCCATTTCTTTGGCGTTGGGGTCATGGTGCACTTCGAGGCCAAAAAGAACAACATGAAGGGAATACCCCGGGATCAACTGCCCAGCATCGCCAAGCTCATCCGGGAAAACGGAATTTTAGTGATCCCCCTCATTATCATCATCTGGCTCCTTGTTAGTGGATTTACGCCCTTCCTGGCGGCCTTCTGGGGAATCATCAGCTCGGTCGCCTTCGCCCAGACCGGGCCCCGGACCAAAACTTTCTTTGTTGCCGTGGCTGCCTCGGCTCCCATTGTTCTTTTCTTGTGGAATCCTTTTTCCGGCCCCGTAATTTGGACGTTTGTCTGGCTGGCTTTCATTGTTGGCGGCCTGATTTTGACATGGCGGGGGATGGTGTTTTTTTACTGGATATGGGGGGTTATAGCCATTGCCCTCTTGCTTTTCCTCTTGTATGGGGGAACAGAACCCGGCCGTGCCGCCTTCTGGTGTAATTTTTTTGTCATCGTCGTCGGCCTCTTCTTGAAAGAAGGCCGCATGAAAATCGAACACGTTCTTGATTGTTTGGAATGGGGAACGAAGAACGCCTTAGCCATTGGAGCCGCCTGCGCTGCCGTGGGATTCATCGTGGGGACCACCACCTTAACAGGGCTGGGATTTAAATTCGCCTCGGTGACAATCGAGTTGGCCAGTTCCACCGCGGCCATTGTTGATAAATTGGATTTGTTCAATCTCTTTACGATGGACTACACCACCCTCTTCTTCATCCTGGTCTATACCGGCGTCGCCAGTTTGATTCTCGGAATGGGACTGCCCACCACGCCCAACTACATCGTCGTTTCCATCATCGCCGCACCGGCGCTGCTGAAATTTGGCGTAGCCCCCCTGCTGAGCCATTTGTTTGTGTTTTATTTCGGAATTCTTGCCGACCTCACGCCGCCAGTGGCGGTGGCCGCCTATGCCGCTTCCGGAATTTCTCAAGGAGATCCGTTTAAGACGGGGGTCCGCGCGTTTACCCTTGCCTGGGCCGGCATGTATGTTCCCTTTGCTTTTGTGTTCAGCCCCGTTCTCGTCTTCATGCCGTATATTCTCCAAAAAACCCCGGGCCCCTTCCCCTACATGGAATTTGTCTTTGTCCTGGCCACGGTCATTCTGGGAATCATCACTCTCGGGGCCATCATTATCGGCTTTTTTGGCGGCGCCAGACTAAAAAGCTACCAACGGCTGATCCTGGCCGTTGCCCTTATTGGCTTGTGGTGGCATGAACAAATTTCCAGTTATGTGGGCGCGGCCATCCTGGTAGGCATGTTTCTGTGGCAGCGGTTGCGGAGCAAGAATAAGGCGCAGTTACATTCAGCCCCCTAAGCCCTATCTGTGTCCAGGGGTACCCGCCTAAACCGGCAATGTTTTCCTTTCTTTGATAACGATCGTTGCCTCTTCTCAAAGTTACCCAGGTTTTTCCCCTAACCGGTTCAGGAGCATTCCATAAGCCTTCTGCCCCCGCTCATAGTTCGATAGCCGGAAGAATTCATTGGGAGAGTGCTGGAGCTCGTCCTGCAGGCCGAAGGCAAAGACAACAGTGTAAGCTCTTAGGGCCCGGAGGAACAAAGCATTAGCCGGGATGGTTCCGCCTGTGCGAATCCGGTAGGGCTCCTTGCCGTAAAGATCCTTCAGGACCGACGCGGCAACTTGCAGGCCGCGGTGATCCGGAGGAATGAGATAGGGAATGGCGCCGCTCTTTCTCATGTCGGTCGTTACTTTCACCCCCCGCGGGGCGACTTTATTTATATGGCGCACGAGGAGGTCGGCGATCTTGGCAGGATCCTGATCAGCCACCAGGCGGCAGGAAACCTTGGCGTGGGCCGTGCTGGGCAAAACGGTTTTCAGGCCATCTCCCTGGAAGCCGCCGTATAGGCCATTGATTTCCAGGGTCGGCCGGGCCCAGGCCCTTTCATAGGTTGTAAATCCAGGCTCGCCAAAAAGAGAGGTGGATCCGGTCTCGCGCAGGTATTCAGCCTCGGCGAAAGGAACCCGGGCCATTTGGGCTCGTTCTTCGTCGCTGAGCAACCGGACGTCATCGTAGAACCCATCTACCGTGATTCGCCCGTCCGCATCGTGCATGGAGTCCAAAATTCGGACCAGGGCTTGGATGGGATTTGAGATCGTGCCGCCGTAGGTTCCGGAGTGCAGATCATGATCCGGGCCCTGGACGTCGATAAAAACAGCCGCCATTCCCCGGGTTCCCAGGATGAGAGCCGGCTGGTCCTCGTTCCACTGCCCGCCATCGGAACTCAACACCATCGCACAAGACAAAAGATCCTTATGGTTGGTTATGAAATCCGGTAGCTGGGGGCTTCCGATTTCTTCCTGGCCTTCAAATAGGAGCTTGAGATTGACTGGTAATCTTCCGCCGGTTTTCAACATGGCCTCAGCGACAATGATGGGGATGAACAGGTTGCCCTTGTCATCCGTCGCTCCCCTGGCGTAAATGCGGCCATCCTGGATAACCGGTTCAAAAGGAGGATGATGCCATAAATTCAGGGGATCTACGGGTTGGGTATCGAAGTGGCCGTAAATCAACAGGGTCGGCTTGCCGGGGGCATGAAGCCAATCGCCATAGACCACCGGATGGCCGCCTGTATCCATGATCCGGACGGATTCAATCCCGGCTGCTTTCATCCGCGCCTCCAGCCATTGCGCCGCCCGCTGGACATCGGCCCTATGCGCCGGCAAAGCGGATATACTGGGAATGCGCAAGAATTCCATCAATTCATCGAGGAACCGGTCCTTTTGTTGAACAAGGTAAGTTTCCCATGTGGCCATGGCTCTTGTCTCCTATCCTTTAAGAATTTTTTGAAGAAAGGGTTAGATTGCGCAAAACAACCGTCCCAAATGATTTTCAATATAGTATACTTGATGATCTCGTAAAAAGTCGAAATTCCCAAGAATTCGTCATTCCGGCGAAAGCCGGAATCCAGTTATTTCAAGATGTTCTGGACCCCGGCTTTCGCCGGGGTGACGATCTAAGATACTTTTTACGAGGCCATCATACTTTAATCTCATAATACACTGGTAAATGTATTTACTGGATTATCATTCAGGAAGTTCTATCTATGGGAATAAATAAATTTATTCGTTCACCGTGGTTCATCCTGGTTGTTATTCTTCTGACCAGTATGGCCGCTCCGCTAAATCAATTCAAAGTACCCCCTATCCT
>CAZIDC010000402.1:0-3482 GCA_964537885.1 uncultured Syntrophaceae bacterium
TCGTCAGGTAGTGGAACGGATTGACCCGGTTGAGCCTGCAGGTATGAATGAGGCTCATGAACAGATCGCCGATGTAAGCCCCGTGTTCGGTCCGGAAAAACAGGGAGTTTTTGCGATGCAGAATAGCCTGTTTAAGGACCTGTTCGCAGAGGTTATTATCCAATGGTGCCCCGGGAACCCGCAGAAACAAGGTCAGCGGATCCCAGTGCTTGAGCATGTAGGCGATGGCCTTGCCCAGGGAGGAGTTGGGCTCGACCTTACGTTCATTGGTTTGCGTCTGCAGCCATTCTTTCAGCCTTTCCATCACGGGCCCGCTGTGGGTCTGATGGAACTGAAGGCGCAGGTCCGCCGACAGGCCCTGTTCTTTGGCCATCTTGTCATGATGATAGACTTCGGCCAGCGCTTCGATCACATACCGGCATTCCTCCGGAAAACTGGGGACCAGATCCACGAAGTTGCGCCGGGCATGGGTGAGGCAGTTGGCCAGAAGCGTTTCAAACTCTTTGGGCACATTGCGGCTCAGGGCGTCGCACATCTGGATGGGAGGGCTAAGACCCTTGGCCCTTTGTTCGAGGAGTTGAGCCATATTCTCCCCCGCATGCTTGGGGCCGGTAAAGAATAGGGCCATGCGGCGCTCCTCTCGCATGGCCAGGACCCCTGTGGTAAAACTCCCTTTGCGCGAACTCGGATCCTGCGGGTCGATCTTCTTAAGGTTGGCGAGGATTTTCATGGTGGTGTCATCATTCTGGAGGATCTCGCCTTGGGCGGCCTGGCGCATCAGTTCACGGTAGACGGGATGGATCTGATCGGCGGTTCTTTCCACGATCTCCCATTGGGTGGAGGCGGGAAGGGGGACCCCGAGGCTGTCCTGCAGCTTCTCCAGGCGATGGAAAGGAAGGCCGCCTCCGTACTTTAAAAGGGCCACCATGGCGCCCGCGCTCTCATCGTATTTTTCCTGTCCCACTTCTTCGGGGAGCGGGGCGGTGAAGACCTTGCCGCAAAGGTTACAGCGCCATTTGTCCAGCTCATAGACGGTGGCCTCCAAGGGGGCTCGGCCCACGATCCGGATTTCCACCCCTGGCTCCTCCAGGGAGTAGAGCTTGCCTTTGGGACAGAGCGGGCATGAATCTCCCGCTTGGTAGCCGGGCTGAGGGACCTGCACCTTGCGGGCGCCCGCATAGGAGGCGGCGCCGTTTCGGCCATGGCCTTTTGGTTTTTCCTTCGTTGGTTCGCCTTCTGTAACTTTCGGGGTGCTGGGGGCAGGATCAGAGGGACCGGCATCCTTCAAGACCGCTTTGGCCTTTTCCGTACGGGAGAAGAACCGGTTTAGCAGCCGCCGCAGAGCGTACGACTTCTCTTGATAAGCATGATCGAGGGCGAAGTAATTCCGGAGAATGGCGGCCACGACGAAGTAATCCTTCTGGTCGAAGCCGTTCTCTTCAGCCCGCTGGATGAGGGCCTGGGCTTCCGGATGCGTGATTTCAATCCTCTGGCGCGGGTCCTTAGGCATCGGCTTTTTCCGGTCGCTGGACCGTCAGCAGATCTTCCAGCTCCTCGGCGGAAGGTTCCCTCCCCTCCCGGTAAATCTGCTGCAAGGTGAAAGTCTTTTTAATGATCGCCGTGATGATTTGATAGTCGGCTTTTTGCAGAGGAGCGCGGGCCGCTACTCGCTTGATAAGGGCAGCCAGCTCCTCCCGGCTTACCCGGTTTTCTCTCTCTTTTTTCATGTCGTTCCCTCGCAAAGCCGGCTGCGAAAGTCCCGGCACAGGGGATAGACAAAGACCGCTTTCAGGGAGCGATTGGGGCGGTGGGTCTGATCATCCTTGCCCCGTCCCGTGGTCTGGCCCAGATAGCTCCAGTTGGCCGCCTTGTAGCAGGTGCCCTGAAACCGTTCCAGGTCCACAAAGGTCTCCACGAAGTAGACGGGGTGGTGATAAAGCCTCTGCCAATCCGCGGCCAACACCCTAGCCAGACGCGCCAGAAGATGGGAGGCCAGGTGGGCCACCCGCACCCAGGGCAGAATCAAAAAGCGGCTCTGGTAGGCCAGCAGATGAATATTTTGCCGACGCACTTGGGGCGGCCAGCCGATAAAGCGGTCCCGGCAACCTATATGGCGGGGAGCCGAAGAAAAGATGAGGCAGGCCACCGGCCGTTGCTGGACGAAGACCAGATACTTGAGGTGCTCGCCCACCGGCTGAGCATAGCCCAAGTAGTGATACTGATCGATCAAACTGTTGCAGAGTGCCTCCCAGGCCGTGCGCCGCACCTGTAGGATCTCCAAGGGAAGAATATCCGAAAGGGGCCCCTGAAGCGGATGGGGATCAATGGCTATCGGGGCTGGCTTCTTGCGCTGGACCAAAGGATTGAACGGGGTCCGTTTCCGGGCGGGCAGCTCAATATGACCGGCCCGGTCCAGGACCAACATCAACCCCCGGCAGACCATGTCCCGTAAAGCCCCATTGGGCTGTCGCCAACCCCAGGCCTGGCATAATTTCTTCGATAAGACCCAACGCGAATCCCCGGGGTTCTGATCGATTAACCGGCGGATAAAGACCACATCCTCCGTAGTGACCCGCTTGCCGCGATAGGTGAGCAACGCTTCCATGTATAGAGGTATAACATGGGGGGATTCGGAACGCAAGAGGAAAATAGCGCATCCATAAAAAAATCTTCAGACCATTGCGGGAAGCCTTTTCCACAAAGGCGCCACCTGTCCTCCCAGGGGATTGCCATTCCAGATCAAGAGATAGAGCTCATGGGCCAGCAAAGTCTTTTGTCTCTCCTCCCGGCTGCTGGGCCACCACCGAAAACAGCCCCGGCTCAACCTCTTCTGGCAAAGCCAAAACCCTTGACCGTCATAGGTGAGGATTTTTATGGCCGTGGCCCGCTTATTGCGAAAGACAAACATCACCCCCGAGAAAGGATCGGCCTTAAGGACTTCCCGGCATACCCGGGCCAATCCATCAATCCCCCGCCGGAAGTCCACCGCTTCAAGCATCACCCAGATCCGGACCTGGGGCGTAATCTGGATCATCGGCCTTGGCTCCAGAAGGCTCGACTCAGCTCCAACGGATCTAAATCTCTCGGGGCTCCCTTTAAAGAAAGGGTCATCTTCGCGCCGTTGGGGGCTTCCATATCCACTCTCCATTCTGAAGCAGGGACCATCGGCGCCCCAAGATCGAGCTTCACAAACCCAAGATCCGGACCCAATCCCGCATCCTTGATTTTATGCACCCGATTCCTGAGACCATAATAATCCAGTCGCAAGGCCCGGGAGACTCTGCTAACGGGGTGATCCCGGCACAGTTCCACAGCTGCGTCCCAAAGGGCATCCGAAATGCGACGGCCAATATGTCCTTTCTTGCGCCAGGCTTTGAAACGTTTTCCGACGGATTCAAGGGTGGGTCGTACGGCAGATTGGGTGACGGGGGCAACTGTTTCTCTCATCGGCTTTCCTCCTCTCGGATTGATAACCGATGATA
>CAZIDC010000403.1:0-3482 GCA_964537885.1 uncultured Syntrophaceae bacterium
GCCTCTATAAAGACGGCACCTTCCGCAGCATTGTATGGGTGAAGACCAAAGAAAACGGGAAGAAGGTTGAGGCTTCCATCCCCCGGCTCCCGCTGGGCAAATATGAGGCCGTGGCCATGGCGCCTCTGGTCTACAACCCCTTTGAACCCGATATCGTCCTGATCTATGCCAACCCGGCGCAGATGATGCTTCTGATCAACTCCCTTCAGTTTGAAGAATACGAGGTGATGCAGTTTTTTTGCGTGGGAGAGTCTTCCTGCTCGGACGCCATTGCCCGTTGCTACCTGACCGGGAAACCATCCCTGACCATTCCCTGTTATGGAGAGCGGCGTTATGGACACGCCCAGGATGAGGATCTGGTTATGGCCGTACCCGCCGGGATGATGGAAAAGGCGTTAAGGGGCATGGAGATCCTGTACCGGCGAGGCATTCGTTATCCGATCAGTTATGCGGGCGCAGAGATGGATGTGGCCCGCGCCTTTCCCATGTCCTATGGGGGGTTACGCGAGATTGAGGCCTTGCGGGGCCATGACAACCGGCTGCTCCTGGGGGTGACCGGAGGCATTGCCAGCGGGAAGACCACCGTGGCCAATATGTTGCAGGAGCTGGGGGCGCCCATCGTTGATTTCGATCTGATTGCGAGGCAGGTGGTGGAGCCGGGACAGCCGGCCCTGATGGACATTGTGGACTATTTTGGAAAACAGGTGCTCAATCCGGATGGCACCATGGACCGCAAAAAGGTTTCGGACATCGTGTTTAGGGATTTCGAGAAGAGAAAAAAGCTGGAGAGCTTTATCCATCCGCGCATGGGTGAAATCGTGAACAGACAGATCCATGAGTATGCGGCGAAGGACCCCGGGGCGATCATTCAGGTGGTCGTGCCGCTGATGATTGAATTGAATCTGCAGTGGAGGTATTCGAAACTCTTGCTGGTGTACAGTCCCCAGGAAAAGCAGGTCGAGCGTTTGGCCAAACGGGACGGCATCAGCAAAGAGGAAGCGGCCCATATCCTCAAATCCCAGCTTTCCATCGATGAAAAGCTGGGGTATGCGGATTACGTGATCCATAATGACAAAACTCTGGAGGAGACCAGAAAGCAGGTGGAGGAACTCTGGCAGACCTTGAGAAAGATCCAAAAAGAAAAGGCCCAATAAACGCAGGCCCCGAATGAGCCGGTAACCCGCCGCGCCCAAACGGCGTCCCGCCCCATTTCGTTCTATGAGTCGTATTTCTTTTCAAAGACGGGGGTCTTCCGGGTCTCTTTGGGCAGACTCCCCGGCTCAACGAACTCGATCACGGGCCGTATCTTGATCTGGTTGTGAAGTTCCGCGGTGATTCTCTCCGCCAGGTGAGGCAGATCAGCACGGCCCATGGCCTTCCCGTATTCGATCTTCAGCTTCAGGGGAGGCACGACCCTGGGAGGTGGATGTTCCAGGACGACCCGCATCTCCCCGGTTACATCGGGAATGAATTCATTGACGATATCTTTGATGGCCTCGGGATAGACATTGACCCCCTTGATGATGAGCATGTCGTCGGCCCGGCCGATCACTTTGATCCGTCTCCCCTTGAAGCCGCATCCCGGACACTCTTTCAGGAAGAGCTGGACGATATCCCCGTAAGCATACTTGACCACGGGGCAGGCCTCTCGTTGGAAATTCGTCTGGACCATTTCCCCTATGGCTCCGTCCACGTCCGCATCCACGGGCTGCTTGGTTACGGGGTCCACCAGATCATCAAAGCTGGCGCACACATCCGGGGCGACGGCGTGCATGCCGTAATACCCCTCCGCGTCGCAGGAGATCGCCGGCGCATTGCCGCACGGGGCCCAGTAATCATAGAACCTGCATCCATAGGCGGATTCCAGCTTCTTCTTGATCTCGGGAATGGCGATGCCCACCTCACCCGTGGTGAGCACCCCCTTGTATTTAAAATCCCTCACCTCATGGCCCAATAGCTCAGGGGTTTTACTGACGAGGTATTCTGCCAGGGATGGGGTGCAGGCCATGTAGGTCGGGCGGGTTAGGCCGATGAACTTGGTGAAAAGGTCGGTCCCGGCCCTGGCATCAATGTCGATGGGAAGGGCGCCTATGAGCCGGAGGCCCCAGAGGGTCATGGTGGTAGCATAGATTCCCAGGGCGAAGAAAAAGGCCACCCGGTCTCCCTTCCCCACGCCGGCCAGGGAAAGCCTGTGGGCAATCCGCGGGGCCAGGAAATTCATGTCGTTTTCCGTAAAGGTGTAGCTGAACGTGGGGGTCCCGGTGGTACCGGACGTGGTTCCTGTGAGATAGAGGTCCTCCAGCGGGGCGCACAGGTGCAATCCGAAGGGATGGCCGTATTTCTGCAGGGACTGTTCGGCGCTTCTCCGCTCATCATCCTTGACCATGAAGACCGGTAGCTTTCGCAGGTCCTCAAGGGTCCGAATCTCCTCGGGTCTGGCTCCGCAGGCATCGAATTTCATTTTATAGAACTCTGAATGGTCGTAGCAGTACTTCAGCTGTTTAGGAAGTCTTTCTTCCTGGAGCTTGCGAATCTCCTCCTGAGACTTGCCTTCCAGTCCACTCATGTAGCCGAATCTCTTCATCGCTTCCTTCTCCTTTACAGGGACTTCAACGTATTCCGGAGGGTGCCGATTCCGTCGATGGAAACCTCCACTACATCGCCCGGCTTCATCGGCCCGATCCCCTTGGGGGTTCCCGTGCTGATGAGGTCGCCGGGGAAAAGAGTCATGCATTGCGAAAGATAGGCAACCAGATAGGGCACGGAAAACACCATGTCGGCGGTGCGGCCTTCCTGGACGATCTTTCCGTTCAGGTAGGTTTTCACCGTAAGCTTGAATGGGTCCAGACCGGTGGCCACGCACGGCCCGAAGGGACCGAAGCTGTCAAACCCCTTGGCCCGGGTGAGCTGGCCCTGAACCCTGGTTAAATCCCGCTCGGTCATATCATTGAGGCAGGTGTATCCCAGGACATGTTTCAATGCTTCGCTTTCCGGAACATCCTTGATCCGGTCCTTGATCACCACGGCCAGCTCTCCCTCATAATCCACCCGGGTAGCCACCCTGGGATATAAGATCGGGTCTTCCGGGCCTATTATGGTGGTGAGGGGCTTCATGAAATAGCTGGGGACCGGGGGAATTTTTTCCTTCAGCTCCTCGATGTGATCCCGGTAATTCAAACCCACGCAGAGAATTTTGGTGGGCTCCACCGGAGCAAGAAGGCGAACGTCGGAGAGCTTTTGTTTGCTCCCGGTGACCTGTAAATTTCCGAAAATGGAGCCTGAAATTTCCTGGACATAGTCCCCCTCCCAGATTCCGTAACGGACCTGGTTTCCAGCCTGATAGCGGACGAATTTCATATTTTCCTCCCTTGAGTTGTGAACGTATTGTCAAAACGTAACCACAGAGAACACGGAGAAAAGATTAAATATCAATGGGTTATTAGAAATTTTAATTCCCCCCTCTGTGCCCTCTATGGTTTTAT
>CAZIDC010000404.1:0-3464 GCA_964537885.1 uncultured Syntrophaceae bacterium
ACATGAACACCAGGTCTTCGGTCGAAGTATTCCCTTTCGCTCCCGGCGCAAAGGGGCATCCGCCCAGTCCCCCCACGGCCCCGTCGTGGACACGAATCCCGGCATCGTAGGCGGCCAGGGAATTGGCCAGGCCCAATCCCCGGGTATTGTGCAGGTGAATGGAAAAGGAGACATCGGGGAACTCGGTCACGCAGAGCCGGGACATTTCCTTCACTTCTTTCGGGTTCCCGAAGCCGACCGTGTCGGCCATGGACATGTCCCGGATCCCCAGCTGATAGAACTGGCGGATGAAACCCAGGGTCACCTCCGGTTTGATTTTACCCTCAAAGGGACAGCCGAAGACGGTGGCCATTCCGGCTTTCACGACCAAGTCCGGGTATTTCTCCCTGAGGTCCAGGACTCGCTTCAGCTCATCAATCGATTCCGCCGTAGTCCGCCTGACGTTATTGATGTTGTGAGATTCGCTCACCGACATGACCAAGCCCACTTTGCGCATGCCGCTCTCTACGGCCAGCTGCGCCCCCTTCAAATTCGGGATCAGGGCCGATACCTCCACTCCCGGCGGGGTCATCTTCGCCGTAGCCTGGACCACCTGCGCGGCATCCCGGAATTGGGGTATGGCTTTGGGACTCACAAAGGAAGTGACTTCCACGCTCTTCAGGCCGCTGGCCACGATCAGGCGGAAAAGTTCAATTTTCGCTTCGGTGGGGATGAAATCGACGATATTCTGCAGACCGTCGCGCAGCATGACTTCACGAATGACAACCTCGTCCGTCTTCATCAAAAGGCTCCTTTTCTCCTGTCCCCTCGGCCTGATCCCCCTGTCCCGGAAAACGGATTTGAACGGAGAATCCATCTCCTCGGGAATCAGATCACCTTCTTTCCTCTTAACTCCCTGATCTCATCCTGGGAGTACCCGAGGTTCCTAAGAATCTCTTCCGAGTGCTCGCCCAATTGCGGGGCCGGACGGCTTAATCTTGCCGGAGTCCCGCTCATCTTTACGGGAAACCCCAGGACCTTCATCTTCCCCGAAGGCTGCTCCAGTTCCAGCATCATCTCCTGATGCTTGACCTGGGGGTCTTCAAAGGTCTGGGCCAGGTTATAGATGGGCCCGCAGGGAACTCCTTCCCGATTCAGATAATCAATCCACTCCCCCATGGTCTTCTGGGAGGTAATCCGGTTGATGATCTCATTCAGCTCCTTGCGGTTTTCCCTCCTTAAATCATTTGTACCAAACCTCGGGTCCGAAATCAAATCCTTCAAACCTAGGGCCTGGGCCAGCCTTTCCCACATGGGCTGCCCGGCGGGAGCGATGTTGATATACCCGTCCAGGGCCTTGAAGGTTCCGTAAGGAGACCCCACGGGGTGGTCATTCCCACCGCGCTCGGCAACTTTGCCCGTGTGAAAATACCAATCAGCCTGTAAGCTCAAAATGCTGACCATCGCATCCACCAGGCAGGTCTGCACCTCCTGCCCCTTGCCGGTTCGTTGCCTGGCCATCAAAGCGACCAGGATCCCGTAGGCGCCGTAAATTCCGGCCACCGAGTCGGAGATGGGAATCCCGGTCCTCACCGGCTCCCGGTCGGGAAACCCGGTGACGCTCATGAATCCCGAAATCCCCTGGGCGATAAAATCAAAGGCCGGGCGAAGAGCGTAGGGGCCGTCCTTTCCAAAACCTGAGATCCCGCAGTAGACGATGCCCGGGTTCACTTTCTTGAGAGTTTCATAATCGAGCCCCAAGCCGCGCATGACTCCGGGCCGGAAATTTTCCACTACCACGTCGGACCTCTCTACCATTCGGAGGAATACCCCTTTCCCCTCTCGGGCTTTAAGGTCCAGGGTCATACCTCTCTTGTTTCGGTTCATCCCGACGAAATACCCGCTTTCTCCATTGACGATCGCGCCCTGGTAGCGAGCGTCATCGCCGTGCTCTGGAGTTTCGATCTTGATGACCTCCGCGCCCATGTCGGCCAGAAGCATGGTGCAAAACGGACCCGCGAGGAACCGGGTTAGGTCGAGAACTTTGATGTGGGAAAGGGGCATAAATCTCCTCGAAGGTTTTCGGGTATTGTAAAGAATGGAACGGATTTGTCAAGAATAAAAAGGAATCCATCTTTTCCCTTGACAAACCCCGCCTGAGATTTTAGCGTAAAAATGATTAGCCGCTTTCCCTAATCCATCCCTCTCCGGAAAGGATAAGATGCGATGACCAAGAAAATAAAAGTCGGAATCGTAGGGGCAGGATTTGCGGCTGCTCTCCATCTCCGCTCCTATCGTCAGGTACAGGGGGTGCCGGTGGAGGTTGCGGCCGTCGTGGATGTGAACAAAGCCCGGGCGGAAGATCTGGCCAGGCGTTTTGGCCTCTCCCAAACCTATGACGATTATCGCTATATCCTGGAAGATTCGTCTATTCAAGTCGTGGACCTTGTCGTCCCCAACGCCCTTCACTTACCCATGGTCCTGCAAGCCGCCGAAGCCAACAAACATATCATCTGCGAAAAGCCTTTGACGGGTTATTTTGGCCAGGGCGAAAGCGATGTCGAGATTGGCGCCACCCCGAAAAAGGAAATGTTTCGGAAGGTTCGGGAAGATTTGAGGAGGGTGGAGGAAGTAATGGCCGCTCATCCGGTAAAATTCTGCTACGCCGAAAACTGGATCCACGCTCCGGCCTTTAAAAAAGCCATAGAACTGATGGAGAAATGTTTTGTCTCGGGGAGCATCCTGGATATACGGGGGGAAGAGTCTCACAGCGGATCGCACTCGGAATTCGCCAAATGGTGGCGCGATGCCGGCGGAGGCGCTCTGGCCCGGCTCGGCGCTCATCCTCTCGCAACGGGGCTCTTTATAAAACGGTTTGAAGGAGAGAAGAAGTACGGCCGTCCGATTCTCGCCAAGGAAGTTTGGGCCGATGGGACGGATTTAACCAAAACTTCCGCCTTTGCCAGCACGAAAGACAGCCCTTTGGTGACGGGCTGGGGAGATGTGGAAACCTGGGCGCAGATCACGGTCACTTTCACCGATGGGACCAAGGGAACCTTCTTCGCGGCCGACGACCTGCTGGGCGGGATGGAATCCAATATGGACATTCGCCTCTCCAACGCCCGGGTGAAATTCGACCTATGCCCGGTTCGGGTCTGCCAGTTCTACACGGTTGACCCGGGTCCGGTAAAAGACGTCTATTTCAACGAAAAACAGGAGACTAAAGCCGGCCTCTCCTTCCCCAACCCGCACGAGGAGTGGCTCCTTGGATACCCCCATGAAATTCAGGATTTCATGGAAGCGATTGCCTTCGACCGCCAGCCCCTTACGGGCCTTGAATTGGCCAAGCAAGTGGTGGAGGTGCTTTACGCCGGATATGTGTCTATGGAGGAAGGACGGAAAATAACCCTTTAAGCCGTAAGTTGGGAGGTGCGAGTTGGGAGCTGGATGACCTGAGACCTCAGTAATCAATGCTGCCCATTCAA
>CAZIDC010000405.1:0-3451 GCA_964537885.1 uncultured Syntrophaceae bacterium
TATAAAATTCCCTTGACCTGTTCGAATCATCTTGGAGATAATGGCTCAGCAACGGACAGTAGAAGGGGGCAATGGCGTTTGAACCTAATCGATACCCACGCCCATTTGGATGAAATTGATGACCTCGAAGGAGCCTTGATGAGGGCTAAGGAAGCAGGGGTGCGGGCGATTATCGGCGTTGGTATGGATTTGGCCTCAAACGAAAAAATGCTAATGATAGCCAGCCGCTATGCCGGATTCGTCTATCCTGCCTTGGGGTTCCATCCCTGGCGGTTGAATCCGGATGAACTGGAAGGCAACCTGGCTTTAATCAAGCGCGAGCTATCCCGGTGCGTGGCCATGGGCGAAATCGGGCTTGACTTCGCTTTGAAAACTCCTCAGGATTATCAGATCGAAGTATTCCAAAGGTTGTTGGATTTAGCTTCCCAAATGAAGAAACCTGTCCTCCTCCACGCCCGCCGGGCCTGGGCCGAGGCCCTGGATTTAGTGAAAAATATCAAGATCAGGAAAGCTGTATTCCACTGGTACAGCGGTCCCGCGGATGTTTTACAGAGCCTTTTCGCCGAGGGATACTTCATTTCGGCAACCCCGGCGGCAGCCTATAGCGAAAGGCACCGGCGGGCTATCCAGGCGGCTCCGATGAACCAGTTGCTTCTGGAAACGGATGCTCCGGAGGTCTATCGCGGAAACCCGAGCGAACCACAAGATCTTCTGACCACCCTTCAGGCCGTAAGCGAGCTGAAGGGCCAGGATCCACGGGAAATTGCCGATCAGACTTTTTTAAATGGCCGCGATTTCTTCCAGCTCAGCTTGCCATAGAGGTAGGTACCCTTATGAAAGAAGAACAATGGATCCAATTCCAACACCAGGGCCCCGGCCCATTTAGCGAGTGGGTCAGCTGCTACCGGATGGGCTCTTCCGGCAGGCTTACAAAGCGCACTCTGAAGGAAATCGGGCAGGAGGTGGCCATAACTCTGAATGCTCTGGCCAACGCCGACGGGGGAACGGTTCTATGGGGGGCAGAGCTTTTAGATGAACCCCTCGGCGTTCCTTTCGATGACCGGGCTCAACGGATCTTTTTCCATGGATTAGAAAAATCTTCCGACCCGCCCGTCAAGTTCAGGGTATCTCCCATGAAAATCGACGGAAAAACTCTTATCCAATTTTCCGTGGACTCCAGCCCGGCCGTCCATCTTTTAAGGAATGGAAAGGCCTATCGGCGAGTCGGAGCGCAGAATATTCCCCTATCCAAGGAAAAAGTAACCGCCTTGAAAGAGGCCAGGGCGGAGACCTGGCATGAACGGGAGGTCCTGCCGCATTGTTCCTTAGAGGACCTGGACGAGGACCTGATAACCGAATTCATCGGGCGTCTGGGAGTCCAGGGGGAGGCCGAACAGATTCTTCACCGGCCTTACGGGCTGGTCGAATACCGGGAGGGAAAGCCTTGCTTTGTCCGGGCCGCGGCCTACCTTTTCGCCAAAGACCCCCTGCGCTGGCATCCTCGTTCGGGAATTGAGCTTGTTCGCTTCGAGGGAAGCAAGGTCGGCAAGGGGAGCGAATACAACGTGGCCGAGCGCATCCGCGTCGAGGGGGCAATCCCGAAGATCATCGGGGAGGCCGAAAGGATGATCTCCGGCCGGATCAAGGATCGGGTTGTCGTTCGCGACCTTTTTTTCCGGGAGGCATTCGAATATCCAAATTTGGCCTGGAAGGAGGCCCTTATCAACGCCGTTGCCCACCGGGATTATCGCCTGGAGGGGAGTTCCGTAGAAGTCTGGATGTTCGATGACCGGATTGAAGTCCGCAGCCCAGGAAAACTTCCAGGGACGGTGAGAATCGAGCAGCTTTTAAACCAGGGAAGGATTCATGATTCCAGAAATCCGTTAATCACCCGCGTTCTGGTCGATTGGGGAATCATGGGAGGATTGGGGGAAGGGTTGCGCCAAATATTCCGCGAGATGGACCAGAAGGGGCTAAACCCCCCGGAGTTGAAAGAAGAGGGAAATTTTTTTACCGTTGTATTGCGGCATGCTTCCGTTATGGATGAAGATACGCTGGCCTGGCTGCAACGTTTCAGCGGGCAAGTCTTGAACCAGAGGCAGAAACGGATTTTAGCTTACGCCAAAGCCCATGGCCTGATTTTCAGCAGCCTGGATTATCAGAAAATGGGAGTTAGCCGGGACACGGCTTACAACGAGATCAAAGAATTAGTCAGCAAGGGAATCGTCCAAGGGCTTAAAAAACACGGAAAGGTTTACCGTATTTTAGAACCGGAAGAAAGGGCCGCCACTCTACCCGGGTTGGAATGGGTAAAGGATGCGCTGGAAAAGAAGGGATTCTTTACTTTAACCGACTTGAAACAACCCCAGTCCGTCCCGCGGCAGAAAGCCCTGAGCTTAATGCGGGAGCTGGCCAGGCAGGGGTACTTCACTCTATTGGGAAAAGGGAAAGGGGTTCAGTACCATCCAACGGAAAAAGTGAATGTAATGTTCAAGAAGAAGGAATAAATGGCGCCAAAAGGAGAAGGGGGTTTTCGTCCATCCTATTTAGACCTGTACGAGAACGGAACACTCTACGACCGGATTTCCTTAGCGGAAGAGATTTTGCAGTCCTGCCGGCTTTGCCCGCGCGAGTGCCGGGTCAATCGTCTGGCCGATGAAAGAGGATTCTGCCAGACGGGCGCCTTAGCCGTGGTATCCAGCTACAGCCCTCATTTCGGAGAGGAGAACCCATTAGTGGGGGTCAAAGGATCTGGAACCATATTTTTCACCCATTGCAATCTCCTCTGTCTTTTCTGCCAGAACTACGAAATCAGCCATTTAGGGGAGGGGCGGGAAGTCACCCCCGATCAACTGGCCAAGATCATGCTTGGCTTGCAGGAGATGGGCTGCCACAATATCAATTGCGTATCTCCTTCCCATGTAGTGGCGCAGATTCTGGGCGCCCTGCCGCTGGCTATTGCTGGCGGGTTAAGGATTCCATTGGTGTATAACTCGGGGGGGTACGATGCAGTAGAAACCCTTAAAATTTTGCAAGGCCTATTCGACATTTACATGCCGGATTTAAAATTCATGGACGGAGAAGTGGCCAACAGGTTCTGCCAGGCCAGAGATTATCCGGAAAAAGCCAAAGCCGCGATCAAAGAAATGCACCAACAGGTGGGAGACTTAGCGCTTAACCAGCGGGGTATTGCCGAGCGGGGGATCTTATTAAGGCATCTGGTTTTGCCGGGCGGTCTGGCCGGGACCAGGGAAGCCATGCATTTTGTAGCGCGGGAAATTTCACCGAACACCTATGTCAATATCATGGCTCAATACCGGCCTTGTGGTCAGGCGTTCCAACATCCACCCCTGGATCGGCGGGTGACCGCAGCAGAATACGGAGAAGCGGTAGCCATAGCCGAGGAGGAAGGGATTCATCGTTTGGACGAGAGGAGTGGAATCAGGATCCT
>CAZIDC010000406.1:0-3392 GCA_964537885.1 uncultured Syntrophaceae bacterium
TCGTCAATCCCAACTCTATGGACGTGCACAGTAACGTGGGGGTCGTCTTCGCCTCCCTGATCGGAGGAGCCGGTAACCTATACGGGGCCCTTGTGGGCGGCGTGGCCTACATGCTGATCAGTAATTTCTTGCCCATCTATATTCATCGCTGGGAAATGTTTTTGGGGTTTTCTCTGCTGATCATCGTTTTCAAATTCCGCAAAGGGATTTGGGGAAATATTCAGGATGGCTGGGAATATATTCAAAAAAGGAGGGGAGTGAGGTCGTTATCAGGGGAGGCGGCTAAGAAATGATTTACACCATTTTATACGGGTTTACGATTGGGGCCATTCTTTATTTTATTTCCATCGGCCTTTCGCTGACCTTCGGAACCATGAGGGTCATCAACTTCGCTCATACTCTGACTTATACGATCGGCGTTTATGCGCTCATCACTTTGTTCGCCTTCTTCAAAGGATATTATGCCCTCGGGGCATTTCTGGCTGTCATCGTGGTCATTCCAATCAGTTATGTAATCGAACGCTTCATCATCCGCAGGCTTTATGGAGAATCCCTCGACTACACCTTCATTGCCACCTTTGCCATCACCCTGATTGGGGTCGATACGATCAAGTGGATCTGGGGAGTAAACCCCTATCCGTTGAGCGATCCCGTTGGAACTTATCTGGCGGTATGGGGTTTAACCTTTCCGCTGTACCGCGTCCTAATCGTCCTGATCGCCGTCGTTCTTTTTTTTGCCTTGGAATTGTTTTTTAAAAAAACCATTGTGGGTAAAATTGTGGTGGCGGCCCTTGAGGACAAAGACGGAGTCAGATGCCTGGGGGTGAATGTCGACAAATATTTTTCCATCGTTTTTATCATCGGCAGCGCCCTGGCCGCGCTGGGAGGGGTGCTCTATGCCCCGATCAGCTCCATTCACCCTTACATGGGGCTTTCCATCCTCCTGTTGGGCTTTGCCGTGGTTATTGTGGGCGGTATGGGCAACCTCAAAGGGACCTTTTTCTCCGCTTTTGCGCTGGGGATGGTGATGGCCATTACCGCCCGCTACTGGTCGCAGGGTGCGGAAACCATGGTATTTATCGTCATGGCCATTGTGTTGATTTTCCGGCCCATTGATATATAAACTGATTTTTTTTAAAGGAGAACGTCCATGAAAGGGATCTGGGGCAAAGTTTTGAAAGTCGACCTGACCAACGGTACCTGCCAGGCCGAGACCCTGCCGGAAAAGGTTTATCAATACTTCCTGGGTGGGGCCGGTCTGGCTGCCTATTTCATGTGGAAGGAATGCCCCGCCGGCACTACGGCTTTCAACCCGGCTAACCGCCTTACTTTTGCCGGCGGTCCGATGACCGGATTGAAGCAGACCGGCGCCGCCAAGTGGACGGCCGGGGCCATTTCGCCCTCGATCAACCTGAATGCCGACTCGGCAGCCACGGCCAGCTTCGGCATTGAGATGAAGGAGACGGGATATGATGCCATCGTCATTTACGGCCGTGCCTCAAAACCGGTTTACGTAGTGGTTGACGAGGGCAAAGCCAAGATCAAAGATGCCAGGAAGTTTTGGGGCGAGGATGCTTATAAAACTGAGGACGGGATCAAAAAGGCTGCAGGCGATGACTTCGAGGTCGTAACCATCGGCCAGGCCGGGGAAAGGTTGGTGCGCTACGCCAACATCCAAACGAGGAAAAAATCGTTCCTGGGCCGCTGCGGCCTGGGGGCGGTCATGGGTTCCAAGCTGCTCAAGGGCATTGCCGTCCGCGGCTCCCAGAACTGTGAACTTCATGACCCAAAAGAGGCCGACCGGCTCAACAAGGAGATCAACAAACGGATCGCCGACCTCGACGCCGCCCAGCCCGAATTTCTGCAGTTCAAACGCCTGGGGACGGCCGGGGCGACCGAGCTTTTTGCCCCGCAGGGGAATCTTCCCATAAAGAATTATCAACTGGCCCGCTTCCCCAGCGGCGAAAAAAATCTGCATGGCTCCAATTACGTCAAGGAGCTCAACGCCAAACCCTGGCCTTGTAAATACTGCACCCTCCAGTGCCACAATCGTTGCGAGGTCAAAGGAGGTCCGTACGCCTACAAAGGCAAAGGGCCGGAGTATGAGTCTTTCGCCATGATGGGGTTTAACACCATGGTCGATGATATCAAGGCCGTGGCTTACGCCTGCGAGCTGGCCAATCTTTATTCCATGGATTGCATTTCCTTAGGAGTGGTGATTGCCTGGGCCATGGAGTCTTATGAAAAAGGTGTGATCACCCGGAAGGACACTTATGGCCTGGACCTGAAATGGGGCAATGCGGAAGCTTTGGTGGAATTGACCAAAAAGATCGGCGAGCGGGCCGACGGCCTGGGTTACCTGCTGGGCGAAGGCTGTAAGATTGCGGCCGAGCGCCTCGGGAAGGGCTCCGAAGACTGGGCCGTCCAGATGAAAGGCCAGGAAATCGCCGCCCACAACTGGCGCGCCCAGTACATTTCCGCCCTCAACTACTGCACCGGCGTCGCCTCCGGTCCCAACCACGAGCGGGGTAATTCGCAGCACATCTGGGTCGGACATGTCCGGCTCCCCGAGTGGGGGATTGATGAAGTGAAAAACGAGGAACGGTGGTCCTGGGAAAAAGCGGCCGACCGCAACGCCAAGTTCCACGATTATTGCAACGTCATCAACTCCGCCTGCCACTGCAAGTTCATGGAGTTCCGCAGCTACACCCTGACCGATCTAACCAACACCATAAACGCCGCCACGGGCTGGGGCTGGAGTCTTAACGACCTCCGCCGCTGCGGCGAGCGGATTACCACCCTCCAGAAATTCCTGAACATGCGCTTCGGCTGGAAAAAAGAGCACGACTTTAAGTATCCCAAGCGGTTCATGGAGCCGGTTCAAGAGGGCCCGGCTGCGGGAAAGATCCCGGTCGGGCTGGAAGACGCGATCATGGATTATTACCGGGTGCGCGGCTGGGACGAACAGGGCAAGCCGACCCCGGAGCTGATCAAAAGGCTGGGCATGGAAGAATACGCTGAGTTTGGTACTAAGATTTAAAATGAAGGTGAGGATCAATTATAAAGAACGGGATTTCCCGCCGGGAACCACCTTTGCTCAGGTTGTGCACCTGGTCCGGGAAGGCCAAAAAGACGACCCGGTGACCAAGTCTCTCATTGCCAAAACGGGCCAGGACCATATTACCTTCATCCTCAACAGCCGCATTGTGAAGCCCCAGGAATACGAGTCCATTGAGATCAAGGAAGGCGACGATATCCGGTGGATGCATCCCTATGCCGGCGGCTGAGGCGGCTTAAAATTCATCTCCCCAACCTCCTTGGCAATGCTTTCATTTCTCATCTTCCGATTCCTGAATACATTCTCCGGAAACAAACCCTTGAGCCCAGGACGC
>CAZIDC010000407.1:0-3387 GCA_964537885.1 uncultured Syntrophaceae bacterium
ACCCTGAGCCTGTCGAAGGGTAAATTACGGACTTTTGCAAAAAGCTCAAGGGTGTCAGTTTAGCGGTTTGAAAAAATGGGTCTGACCGCCTTGGTTGAGGCCCGGGAGCCTTGGCGGAGTGTCCGCCTTAGGAGGAGAAGCATCAGCCGAGTTTTCGCTTGTCCACGAAGAACCCCGCTCCTCCCTGAAGCTGTGAAAAAAATTGGGGTAGGGGGAAAGGAAAGGCTTCACTCATGTCCAGGAGCCAGAAAAATTCGCTTGCCAAAATGATGCGGCGCTCTCCTTGTTGCCGGCAGTGGAATCAACTTCAGTTAGGCTCAAAGGCAATACCTATGTATTTACATGGTTTTGTTCCAAGTTGCCGACGTTCCTTTGCGGAAGGCAGGGCATAGGTTGGGGATCAATCCTGTCCGCCCGATTTTGGCGGCGCGAATTTTTCCATCCCCTGGACAGCGGGAAAAGCTGATTCCGCCTGTCAATTGAATTTTTTCACAGCTTCCCCGCCGGAGGAGGCGAGGGGCGTTTCCCCCGCCCCACCCGAGAAGAAATCAGCGCCTTATGAGTCTCCGCCTAAGACGGAGCCGCCCAGGCCCCCGGGCCCGGGAAAAGTTGGCAGACTCCCATAAGATTATGAAAGCCATCCGACCTTTTCCACCAACAAATTGGGGGTCGATCTTTAAAAATACCGCTGCAGTACTAATGAAAGGGCAAGATCAAAAGATAAGTTGACAAACGCCTATTTAGATGATAAATCTTAAAAAAGTTACTTGTTTTAATGTGTTATGTTATAAGTGGTACACGTTTCACGTGGAACATCCTTCTTTAATTCCTGCAACGCGAGAAACGAATTGGATATTTCCCTTCCTCCATATGATGTAATTATCATCGGGGCCGGCCATGCCGGATGCGAAGCAGCCCTGGCCTGCGCCCGCCTGGGCCACCCTACCCTTTTGCTTACAATTAATATCGATGGGATCGCCCGGATGTCCTGTAATCCAGCTATCGGCGGTCTGGCCAAAGGTCATCTTGTGAAAGAAATTGATGCTCTCGGTGGGGAGATGGCTAAGAATACCGATGAGACTGGAATACAATTCCGTCAGTTGAATACCAAAAAGGGGCCAGCTGTGCGATCTTCCAGAGCTCAAGGGGATTTGCAGCTCTATCACCTGCGCATGAAAAAGATTTTAGAACGGCAGGAAAATCTTTATCTCAAGCAGGCTATTGCAGAAGAAATTTTAGTGGACCGGGGAAATGCAGTTGGGGTTGAAACCAATGCCGGGGAAAAATTTATGGCCCGGGCTGTAATTGTGACCACCGGGACTTTTCTCCAAGGGATTGTGCATATCGGGTTAAAAAACTTTGCGGCTGGAAGACTCGGTGATCTTCCTTCCCTGAATCTTTCCGGTTGCCTTAAACGTCTTGGGGTTTCTTTAGGGAGGCTTAAGACTGGAACTTGCGCCCGCCTCGATGGAAAGACCATTAATTTCTCTGCCCTTAAAGAACAATGGGGGGATGACCCGCCAAAGCCATTTTCGTTTAGCAATAAATCAGTTTTTTTAAAGCAAGTGCCTTGTTACATTACCTATACGAATCTAAAAACCCACCAAATTATTCGTTCGGGCCTTGATCGGTCTCCGCTCTACTGTGGGGTTATTAAAGGGATTGGGCCACGGTATTGTCCTTCGATCGAGGACAAAGTAGTACGGTTTGCAGATAAAGATCAACATCAAATTTTTTTAGAACCCATGGGTTTGGACACCCTTGAAATATACCCAAACGGCCTCTCTACAAGCCTGCCCATGGACATTCAGATCAAAATGTTGCGCTCAATTGAAGGCCTGGAAAAGGTGGAGATCATCCGGCCCGGTTATGCTATCGAGTATGATTATGCTGACCCAATTCAGCTGAAACCTTCCTTAGAAACAAAGATCATCGAGAACCTTTTTTTTGCCGGCCAAATCAATGGAACATCAGGGTACGAAGAAGCCGCAGCCCAGGGTTTAATGGCCGGTATTAACGCCTCTTTAAAAATCAGGAAGCGAGACCCCCTCATTCTCGGCCGGGAAGAGGCCTATATTGGGGTTTTGATAGATGACCTTGTAACCAAAGGTACTAAAGAACCATACCGGATGTTTACTTCCCGGGCCGAGTACCGCTTGCTCCTCAGGGAGGACAATGCAGATCTACGTTTAAAGGAAAAGGGAAGGTCCATTGGGTTGGTAACCGATAGAGATTATTATGGATTTATTAATAAAAGAAATAACATCCAGAGGGAACTGGAAAGAATTGGCCAAATTATCATTCATCCAACAACCGCGAACAACGACCGGTTAAAAGATATTAAAAGCGCGTCTATAAAAAACCCAATTTCCTTGGCTGAGCTCCTTCGCAGGCCAGAGATTTCCTATAAGGGTTTAATAATATTCGATCAAACTTGTGCCTTGACGGAGACAGAAACAGCCGAGCAGATAGAAATTCAGGTTAAGTATGCCGGCTATATTCAAAGGCAGGAAGAGCAGGTAGCCAAGCTCTTGAAACTTGAAGGGATGCCCATTCCTCAGGATTTGGATTTCAGTTCTATCTCCGGCCTTACTGCTGAGGTGAAAGAAAAGTTGAAAAGGGTAAGACCGCTTTCCCTTGGACAGGCCTCCCGGATATCTGGGGTCACTCCAGCAGCCATCTCCATCCTTATGATTGAATTGAAAAGGGTGGCCGCGGGATTCTGTGGTGAAAAGCATTAAAAAAGCATTTCCCCAGGATGACAAACTTAGGTTGCTCAGCCAAGGGGCCGAAGAGTTTGGCCTTTCATTAACGGCAGAACAAGTCCTATCTTTTGAAAAATACCTTTCCGAACTGAAAGAATGGGCTGGCGGGAAAAATCTTTTAAGCCGGGCCAATGACCGGGAGATCATCTTAAAGGATTTCCTTGATTCTTTAACGGTTACAAGGCATTTGTTTCAGGGGGCTTTCCTCCTTGACCTCGGTTCAGGAGCCGGATTCCCTGGAATTCCATTAAGGATTATCCGCCCTGATTTAAGGGTCTTTCTTTCGGAAGCCACCCGGAAAAAAGTATATTTTCTTAAGAATATTAAGAGAGTTTTAAGGCTTGAAGGGTTAGAAATCCATTGGGCCGAAGAAACAAAAGAGTGTTTTGGGGGAATATTCGATTTCGTCATCTCGCGGGCCTTCGGTTCCTTGCGGAAGTTTGCGTCTGAAGGCCTCCACTTCCTGAAACCTGACGGAGTTCTCCTGGCGATGAAAGGGAAAAAGGGGGAGGAAGAGCTGGGAGAAAGTTTCCCTTACATTGAGAAGATGGGATTGACTTTGGCCTTTACTGACCGCTTAATTTTACCTTTTTTGGGGCATAGCCGGGTTCTTATCGGTCTC
>CAZIDC010000408.1:0-3386 GCA_964537885.1 uncultured Syntrophaceae bacterium
AAAAAAGTTAATCCCTAATGGGGAGGTATCCGCATGACATCGATAACCCAAGAGGATGTTCTTCTCATTCTGAAACTCCTTGACGAATCGGCCTTCGACGAACTGCGATTGGAAACGGGAGATTTTAAGTTGTTGGCCAGAAAAAGCGCCAAGGGGATAAGCTTGGAGGTGCCGGATCCCAATTTACCTTTGGAAAAATCGACAGGATCGAATTCCGCGGCCCAGGGAGTTGGACCGGCCATGGACCATGATGCGGAAAATCAAGGGTGGATCCCCATCAAAGCCCCAATCCTGGGCACCTTCTACCGCACCCCCAAACCAGCGGCTCCTCCTTACGTGGAAGTTGGATCTTTGGTTGATGAAGAGGATCCGGTTTGTATTATTGAAGTCATGAAACTCTTCAATACGGTGAAATCCGGAGTACGCGGGCGAATCGCCCAAATCTGCGCCGAACAGGGTCAAATGGTCGAATTTCAGCAAACCCTTTTCCTGGTAGAAAAAATCCCCGAAGAAAAAGAACCCCCCCAGGTTTTGCCCCCATGAAAAAAATATCCTGCCTCCTCGTTGCCAACCGGGGCGAGATTGCCGTGCGGATCATCCGGGCGTGCCAGGTTCTGGGGATCAAAACGGTTTTGGCTGTATCCGCAGCCGATCGAGAAAGTTTGCCGGCTAAAATGGCGGACCGGGTGGTTGGCATCGGCCCGGCTCCGCCGGCAGAAAGTTATTTAAAAGTGGGTACCTTGATTATGGCCGCCGTGGGAACGGGGGCGGAGGCCATTCATCCAGGCTATGGCTTTTTAGCCGAGCAACCGGAGCTGCCCGAGGCCTGCGCTCGATACGGCCTCATCTTCGTCGGGCCGAAAGCCAAGCAGATCCGCCAAATGGGGGATAAAATCTTTGCCCGGCAAATGGCTGAGAATCTCGGAATCCCGGTGATCCCCGGGTCCGAGTTGGTTCAGGATCTTGCCGAAGCACTCCCCCAGGCCGAAAAATTGGGCTATCCGGTTCTTCTCAAGGCGGCGGCCGGCGGGGGCGGGCGAGGAATGAAAATCGCCAACCAGCCGGAAGACATGAAGATCCTTTTTGCCGAAGCCAGCGCCGAGGCCAACGCCGCTTTTGGGGATGGCCGAATTTACCTCGAACGTTTTATCGCCAATGCCCGCCACGTGGAGGTTCAAATCATGGGGGATCGATACGGGCATATCGTCTCCTTGGGGGAACGCGATTGTTCATTGCAGCGCCGTTATCAGAAAGTGCTGGAAGAAGCCCCTTCCCCGGCGATATCCACGGCCCTGCGCGAAGAGATGGGCAAGAACGCCTTGGCCCTCGCCTATCAAATCCGGTATGAAAACGCCGGTACCGTCGAATTCATCCTCGATCAGGATGAACAAAAAATATACTTCCTGGAAATGAACACGCGGATTCAGGTTGAACATCCGGCAACGGAAATGATTACAGGGATAGATCTGGTGC
The DNA here is from genome assembly GCA_964537885.1 of uncultured Syntrophaceae bacterium. Taxonomy (GTDB): domain Bacteria; phylum Desulfobacterota; class SM23-61; order SM23-61; family SM23-61; genus CAZIDC01. The sequence goes on from CAZIDC010000408.1 coordinate 1,474, forward strand.
GCGAGCAAATTCTGGTGGCCAGCGGCCAGCCTCTTAGTTTTTCCCAGGGAAATGTGAACCTCAGGGGGCATAGCCTTGAATGCCGGATCAATGCCGAGTCCCCGCAACAGGGATTTCAACCCTCCCCGGGCCGAATCGTTCAATGGAATCCTCCCGGCGGGGATGGGATCCGGGTGGATAGCCACTGCTACCCCGGATATTTCGTTCCTCCTTATTATGATTCCCTCTTAGCCAAGGTAATCGCCTGGGGTCCCAACCGTCTGGAAGCGATCCAACGGATGCAGAAAGCTATGGCGAATTTTTTTGTTGACGGGGTGGCTACGACGATCCCTTTGCACCGGTTCTTATTGGAAAATCCCCATTTTATTCAAGGGGCCATTCACACCCGTTGGATCGAGGATACCTTACTAAAGGAGTATGAGCGGTATGAAAGAGATCACCTTTGTTGATACGACGTTGCGGGATGGCCACCAGTGCCTCTGGGCTACGCGGATGTCAACGGCCCACATGCTTCCCATAGCCCCCCTGCTGGACGAAGCGGGTTTCTACGCCGTAGACCTGATGGGCACCGTCCAATTTGACGCCTGCATTCGCTACTTGCGGGAAAATCCCTGGGAGCGCATTCGCCTGTTGGCGAAGGCCCTGCCCAAAACGCCTTTAGCGGGCTTGATCCGGAGCAAGTCTCTAACCAGTTTCAACATCGTGCCCGATTCCGTGATCGCCCTTTGGATCCAGCGCTGCGCGGCCAATGGCTTGAGGCGGCTGATGATTTTTGACGCCCTGCATGATTGGAACAACTTGGTCGGTTCGGTTAAAATTGCCAAGGCGCAAGGGATCGAGGTGGTTGTTCCTCTGGTATATTCATTAAGCCCTGTGCATACGGATGAGTTTTATGCGCAGAAAACAGAAGAAATGATCAAACGGTTGAAACCCGACCGGGTCATGATCAAAGACTCCATCGGTCTCCTAACCGTTGACCGGACCCGGACCCTGGTCCCGGTGGTCAAGAAACGGATCGGGAACCTTCCTTTCGAGATGCATTCGCACTGCACGACGGGCCTCGCTCCTCTTTGCTGTTTGGAATCTGTCCCTCTCGGGGTCGATACCATCCACACCTGTTTCTCTCCTCTGGCCAACGGCTCTTCCCACCCTTCCGTGGAAAATATGATCCGGAATTTAGGCCGGATGGGTTATTTGCCCAAAGCGGATGAGAAAGCCGTCGAAGCCATCTCCGCCCACTTTCGTTACGTGGCCAAGAGAGAAGGGAAACCGATTGGGGCTCCGGTGGAATATGACGCCTTTCAATATGTCCACCAGGTGCCCGGAGGAATGATTAGCAACCTGCAATTCATGCTGGCCCAGAGAAAAATGGAACATCGCTTGGAAGAAGTTCTGGAAGAAATCAGTGTAATCCGGAAGGAATGGGGTTATCCGGTCATGATTACCCCCTTCTCCCAGCTCGTCGGCACCCAAGCGGTATTGAACGTTCTAATGGGAGAAAGATATAAAACGGCTACCGACGAAGGACTGCGCTATGTATTGGGGCATTACGGGAAAACCCCGGCTCCTGTTGATCCCAATGTCTTGGATAAAATGACCAATCTGCCAGAAGCTAAAAAGTTTTTAAATTGGAAGCAACCTCAACCAACGATCGCCGAGTTACGGAAAGAAATCGGGCGCCCCGCCCTTTCCGACGACGAACTCTTGCTCCGGATTCTTTTCCCGGAAGAACATGTGGATGCGACCATTGCTGCCGGCCCGATTCAGATAAATTATCCGAGTGGACATAAACCGGTGCTGGCCCTAATCCAAGAATTGACCAAGCGGAAGGATTACAATTCCATTCATGTGCAAAAAGGAGATTTTAAACTCTCCCTCCAATGAAGCCTATTTCCCCCGTCCGCCCTCCTTCC
>CAZIDC010000409.1:0-3386 GCA_964537885.1 uncultured Syntrophaceae bacterium
TTCTCCTGCTTGTTGCGAGTGATCTGAAGTCCTTCGATGATTCTTTTTCGCGTATCTTTCGGTTCAATGATCTCATCCACGACCTGGGCCGTCCAGCTCTTGGCCACATCAAAAACATCTACCTTTTCCCTGGAGCGATCTAAATAACCTTCGTGGGCATCTTCCTCGATTCCCTGGCCGTAGGCCTGGCGCATATTCAACTTAGAGGCCTGAACGGCCCACCGGGCAATCGGCCAGGAATAGCAAAGGTCCACGCCCATACCTTTGACTCCCCCCATGATCAGACTCCCGCTGTCGGCGTAGGCTTCTCGCAAAATAACGGATATTTTCGGAATGGTTGCTGTGGCATAGGCGTCCAGAATTTTTCCGAAGTGTCTCAGAAGCCCCTTGGCCTCCTGATCTTCTCCGGGAACGAACGGCGGGGTGTCCACAAGGGTGATCAGGGGGATGTTATACGCATCCAGGACCTGGAGAAAGCGATAATATTTGTCGCAGGAGTTAATTTCCAGGATGCTGCCCGGCTCCTGGGGATTGCAGGCTACCAGTCCAACCGCCTCCCCGTTAAAACGGGCAAAGCAGGCAATAATATTGGGGGCGTAGGTTTCCTTAATTTCAAAATAATCGCCGTCATCGACCAGCAGCCGGATGACACCATGCATGTCATAAGTTAATTCATATTGATCCGGCACGAGGTAGAGGAGATCGCCCACTTCCCGTTTGGGATCATCGGACGGGGTTTTATACGGGGGTCTTTCCCTGTAATTCGAAGGCAGGTAGCCTAATAATTTTCGGGCCTTTTTGATCGTCTCCCGGTCGTTCTCTCCTACCACGTCGCAGGTCCCGCTGTAGGCCATGTGGTAATCCGCTCCGCCTACCTCCTGGCCTATTTTTTCAGAAGTCGCGGCTTCCGTCATCCGGGGGCCGCCCAGCCATAGGTTGGCCGACTTTCTGCTCATGAGCAGGAAGTCGCAAAGGGCCGGAGCATAAGCTTGACCGGCGATGCAGGGACCCATCAATACATTAATCTGGGGGATCAAACCCGAGTAAATGGACTCGAGGGCAAAGTACCAATCCAATCCCCCGGTGGGGACATCCCGGTAGCCCAATCGCCCCCCCGAAGAATCGAGAAGCCATACCATGGGAATCCCCCAACGAGCCGCTAAATGAATCAATTGACCGCACTTCTGGAGATGCTGCGTCCCGATGGATCCCCCGTACACGGTAAAATCGCTGGCGTAAATGGCCATCATCCGCCCATCGACCCGGGCTGTACCGATGATCGCCCCATCGCAGGGGGCTTCGGATTTTTTCCCATCGATTCGGACCCCGGTCGCATTGACGCATGATCCCAGTTCGCTAAAAGTACCCGGGTCAATGAGGCAGTCGATCCTCTCCCGGGCGGTTAATTTCTCCCGGCTATGCTGCCTTTCGATTTGCTCCAGCCCTCCACCCAAAAGATTCTTTTGGTGGATCTCCTTCAGCCTTTGAATCGCTTCCCTCATGCGCTCACCCATCTTTTCACCTCCCGTCATGGTTCAGGCGGGTTTTATCGATCTTTTTCTTTCCGGCCGCTCTTCGCGCTTGCCGGTTAGAGCCCGCAGGGCTTTTATAATCTTGGAACGAGTGTCTCTCGGGTCAATGACTTCGTGCACCGTATAATAGGTGTGCCAAAACTTGCCCATGTTCAACACGCTGAATTGTTCCTTCAAGATGCCAAGTAAAAAGTTAAAGACCTGATCGTACTTCCCCTCTTCTTTGGCCTTGGCGAGTTCCTTATGAAAGATGGCGTGCACTACGGTCTCCGGGCCGGTGGGGGCGAATTCGGTGGTCGGCCACCCAAAGATGAAATCGGGGAACATGGATGAACAACCCATTACGATATTCGCTCCTCCATAGGCCCGCCTCAGAACGACGGTAACTTTGGGGCAGGTTAGGTTGGCATAGGTATGCAGCAATTTGGCCCCATGCCGGATCACGCCCATCCTCTCCCATTTATCCCCGGGCGGAAAAGCCGTAGTGTCCACTAAGTTGATCTGAGGGATGTGGAAGGCATCTAAAAAACTCATGAAGCGGTCGTATTTGTCCGAGGAATCGGGCTCAAGAATACCGCTCAATTCATCCGGATTATTCGCCACTAAGCCGCAAACCTGATTGCCCAAGCGGCAAAAACCAACTACCAGATGATTGGCAAACTCTTCCTTCAATTCAAAAAATTCGCCCTGATCAACCACCCGCTCGATGATTTCATGGATATCGTAGGTATGCCGGGGATCATCGGGCATGATATTCAGCAAGTCTTCTTCTCTTCTCTCCGGATCATCGTTCGTCTCCATCACCGGAGGCTTTTCCCAGCAGTTTTGGGGAAGATAGCCAAGAAGTTTCTTGGCTTTTTCGATGGCCTCTTCATCGCTACTAGCGATCAGGTCGCATTGCCCGCTCTTCTCCATATGAAACTGGGCTGTCCCGGCATCAGCCGACTTTTTGTCGCCCCCCAGCCATAGGAAGCCAGTTTTACCGTTGATAATCGAAAAATCCGAAAGAACGGGCACCACCGCAGATACTCCCATACAGGGTCCCAAGACGATGGAGATCCTGGGAACAATTCCGGAGATCAAGGAATAGTTGCGCAGGAACTGGCCCAGGCCGTTCAGGCCGACGTCCCCTCCCTTGAAGCTGAGCCTCTCCCCGCCCGAGTCGATGATGCCGATCAAGGGCTGTTGCATTTGGCCGGCCATCTGGGCCAAATCGGCTAATTTCCAGGCTGCTTGATCCCCTAAGGAGCCTGACATGACCGTAAAATCCACTGCATAAAGGATAACCGGACGCCCGTGGACTTTGGCCAAACCTGTGACGATGCCGTCATTGGGGCTAAGCCTGGCCTTCCCATCGAAGGGTTGGCGGGAATCCCGGACCAAAGAGCCAATCTCTTCAAAGGTTCCGGGATCGGCAAGATGGCTGATCCGTTCCCTAACAGCGAGTTTGCCCAGGCTGTGTTGCCTTTGGGCTCGCTCCTGTCCGCCTCCGGCAAGGCTTTCTTCTTGCAGTTTGGCAAATTTGGCTAAGTAACCATCCATCCATTTTCCCATGTCTGTTTTCTCCTGTCTTTACCAGCCCCTGTCTACTAAAACCTTGCAACCTCCCAAGCAAAACCCTCTTGCTCTTGAACATTATTCTTGCCATAATGGCGACCAGCTTTTTCAGTCCGATTTAATATAGAGAAAAACCGGGAGCGAGTCAAGGCAAAGAAATTCAGGCAATCCACGAAGAGGGGATGAGCAAAATGAGTAATGGGTTGAGTGTTACGACTGCCAAAAGAGTTGAGGTTAGAGCGCCCATGTCAGGGATTTTTTACCGCAAACCGGCACCCGATCAACTCCCTTATGTTG
>CAZIDC010000410.1:0-3380 GCA_964537885.1 uncultured Syntrophaceae bacterium
GATTTGCGGCGGCTGCCTTTCACTACCAAAGAAGACCTGCGGAAGCAATTTCCCTATGGCTTTGTCACCGTTGACAAGGAAAAAATCGTCCGGGTTCATTCCTCTTCCGGAACAACCGGTCGGGCGACCGCCGTTTTGCACACCCCCCGGGACCTCGAAGGATGGGCGAATACGGTGGCCCGCTGCATGTACATGGCCGGGGTCCGCAGGGGCGATGTCTTCCAGAACATGGTAGGATACGGCCTGTTCACCGGAGGACTGGGTTTTCAATACGGCGCGGAGCGTCTGGGGGCCTTGACCATTCCCTCGGGCTCGGGAAACAGCAAGCGGCAAATCACCCTCATGGGGGATTTTGAGACGACGGTAATCCACATTATCCCCAGTTATGCCCTCCATCTCTGGAAAGTCTTTGAGGAGATGGGCCTGGACCCGAAGAAAGACACCAAACTGCGCATTGCCCTGATCGGCGCCGAACCCCATTCCGATGCGACCCGCCAGCGGATCGAGGAAATGTACGGAGTGGAGGCCTTCAACTCCTATGGACTTTCCGAGATGAATGGTCCAGGCGTGGCCTTTGAGTGCCCCGAGAAGTCGGGCATGCATTTCTGGGAGGATCATTTCATCGTGGAAGTCATCGACCCCAAGACGCAGAAGATCCTGGACGATGGAGAAGAAGGGGAGCTGGTCTTCACCACCCTGATGCGCGAAGCGATGCCGTTGATCCGTTACCGTTCCAAAGATTTGGCTGCCATTTTTCCGGAACCCTGCCGTTGCGGGAGGACCCATCGCCGGATCAGCCGTATTAAGGGGCGGAGCGATGACATGTTTATCCTCAAGGGCGTGAATATCTTCCCTCTGCAAATCGACACTGTCCTGATGAATATCGCCGAAGTGGGCACAAACTACCAAGTGGTCCTGGAACGCGAAGATTTCCAGGATAAAATGGTCGTGCGGGTGGAGGTGCGCCCGGAAATTTTTAAGGGCGGCCTGCGGCAATTGGAAGCGCTGCGCCGGCAAATCACCGAATCCTTGAGATCGGAGATTTTAGTTACTCCCAAAGTGGAACTGGTGGAACCGGATACCCTGCCCAAGAGCGAGGGCAAAGCCGTGCGGGTGGTGGATCGGAGAGAGATGTAAGATTATTCTTTATTAGCCACAGAGATCACAGCGCGGCAGAGCCGCAACCAAAAACATCAGCCACAGAGGGCACCGAGATCACAGAGATATTAGCAAAAAACAATATAAGAAACGCATAACTTCTGATAAATACAGACAAAATCCAACACAAAAGTCTTTACAAAATTTAAAGAGTTTGCACGTTAGTAGTACAGAGGATACAGAGATAATTATTGCAAAAATTTAAAAAATTCAGGTTATTATTTTTATTCTTAATTCTTGACTCTGTGTTCTCTGTGCCCTCTGTGGCGAAATGAATTCTAAAATTTGGAGGGGATATGGCTCATCAAATTTCCGTCTTCGTCGAAAACAAACCCGGCCGCCTCGAAAGGGTGACCGAGATTTTAGCCAGGGCCAAAGTGAACATCCGGGCTTTCACCGTCTCCGGTACCTACGAATATGGGGTCATGAAATTTCTGGTGGATAAGCCCGAGAAGGCTTTGGACGCTCTCCAATCTGAGGGCATTTCGGCGAACAAAAGGGAAATCCTCGCCGTCCTCATGGATGACCGGCCGGGCGGGTTGCACCGGATCGCCAGGGCCTTCGGCCAACGGAAGATGAACATAGAAGATGCCTACGGCTTCGTGATCCAGGATAAAAAAGAAGCTGTGCTGGTCGTGGACGTGGAGAAGGTTAGCGAGGCGAAAAGGGTTCTGAAAGAAGAAGGTCTCACGACCTTAAGCGATCAGGAAATTTACTCCCTATAAAAGATAGTGTCAGTGTCAGTGATTAGTGTCAGCCATTTTGCCGACAATGGCGCTGATCTTAGCAATCCCCTTTCCGGTTGACTTCTTTCAGGGCAAAGATAAAAAAGGGGGGAGAAATGGTTAACCAAAGAGATTTTTTAGGGAAGTCAAAATGGAAGTTAGATACGCCATGCCTCGTGCTGGCCGAGGAGATTCTCCGGCAGAATATCCAGACCATGCAAGCCCATGCAACGTGCTTTGGCAAACAGCTTCGTCCCCATGCCAAGACCCATAAATGCTCTACGATCGCCCGCATGCAGATGGAAGCTGGAGGCGCGGGGATCTGCGTGGCTAAAGTCGCGGAGGCCGAAGTTCTTGTTGCAAGAGGATTGAAGGGAGTCCTGATTACCTCCCCGGTTGTTACGGACTATAAGATCGACCGGCTCATGGATTGCTTATCCCGGGATCCCGAGCTCATGGTCGTCGTGGACAGCGCTGCCAACGTCCGCAAGCTAAATGAAGCCGCGCAGAAGCGTTCCTTAAGACTGAATGTGCTTGTCGATCTGGACCCCGGTATGGGAAGAACCGGTGTGCCGTTTAATGAGGGATTGGCGATGGGGCGGTTGGTCGCCAGCCTCCCCTCGTTGCGTTTACGCGGAGTACAATGTTATGCCGGCCATGTTCAACACATTTCCTCGTTTGAGGAACGCCGTCAAGCCTCCTGGGATTGGATGAAGCGGGCAGCCGAGGTTTTCCGCCAATTTCGTCAAGGGGGGTTGCCCGGCGATATTTTCACCGGAGCCGGAACGGGGACGTATGAGATTGATTGTCAAATACCCGAACTCACTGATTTGCAAGTAGGCTCCTACACCATGATGGACGCCGAGTACTTGAACATCGGATCATCCCTTAACCCCTCGCACTTTGAAGAATTCCCACCGGCTTTGACCTTGCTAACAACGGTAATCAGCGCCAATCACCCCGACTGGGTCACGGTGGATGCTGGCCTGAAGGCCCTCTACCATCACGGGGGTACCCCATATGTTTTACACCCCGCCGGTCCGGGGCTGGAATATGAATGGCGGGGGGATGAGCACGGTAGAATCCTGCTGCAAAAATCAACGCAAAAGCTTTCCAACGGGGACGTTCTGGAAATGGTCGTGTCGCACTGCGATCCTACGGTCAACCTGTTTGATGAATTGTACGTTACCCGCAATAATGCCGTTACGGAAATCTGGCCGATTGACCTTCGCGGTAGATGCCAGTAACGTTCAACGGCTTGCTTAGAAAGGCAGTTTTTGAGTCATTTTCCTTTGCCCGTCAGGGTTTAATTCGTAAAACGAGAATTGAGGACAGGCCAACGAAGCCGGAAAAGATTATCCAGGCTAAAAGATAACTTCCCAGAGAATCGAATATCCATCCGGCTAAGGTTGGGCCGATAATTCCTCCGATGGAAGCCGAACTCATTACCATTCCGATCATCTTGCCAAAAGACTCTTTCCCGAAGTATTCCCTCAA
>CAZIDC010000411.1:0-3371 GCA_964537885.1 uncultured Syntrophaceae bacterium
TTCTAAAGTTGCTTCGGGAGTCTGGCCGGCAGGCGTTATGACTTCCAGGCTTAGCACTGGTTTACCCGTAGGGAACGGGCGGGAAAAATGGCCGGCGTCCTTTAATGTTTTTAAAAAGGCGGTGAGCTCGGGAATACCGATCTCGCTGCCGGCCAGACCGTAGGGAGGATGTTTATCCCCATAAAAAGGAGAAGTTTTATCCTTGATCAGACAATTGCTTAAATGAATGTTGGCAATGACATCCTGGACCCCTCGATACGTGGAGGGTAAGTCTTCCTGCAGCTGGAGAATATGGCTGGTGTCAAAAGTCAACCCGACGTTGGGGTGATCGCGACGCAAATCCCTGAGCATCTGGGCTAATTCCCGGGTGGGGCCGATGAGGAATGGAGATTCGCGGAGGATATGGAAATTTTCAACGGCAATCGTGAGCGGAGATGAAGGATCCTTCTTCCGGGCGTAAGCGCTGAGGGCCGCCAGGGAGTTGGTAAAATTTTTCAGGGCTTGGGGTTTCTCCTTTTCCGCCGGGGCCTCGAATCCCATGATGTAGAGAATTTTACATCCGTATTCTATGGCTTCGTCGATAATCTTCTCCACGTTTTGCAAAGCGCTCAGCCTTTTTTCCTCGTCCAGATTGTGAAGATTGTTCTGGCCGGCGTAGCAGTAGGACCCGCCGGCAAAGACCAGACTCTTGCCGCTCCCCTTGACCGCATGGACCAGGGCTTTTTGCGCCGCCGGGTCTTCAGCTCCGGAAAATTCCATGGCCTGGAAAAACGGATCGGCGGCCATTTGGCGTATGACTTCGAGGACGGGTCCCGTCCGCAATCGAACCTCCGGATAGAATGCCGAAACCACCACCCCGAGCTGGAAAAATTCGCTCCAGGGATAGTTCATCGCTAACCTCCTCAGACAGTTTCAAGTTTTGATTTTTTTCACAGCTCCCCCGCAAATGGGGAAGCTGTGAAAAAAAATCAAATCTGGATGGGGAAAACCTTTCTTGTTGTCCAGGGGTTGGAAAAATTCGTCCGCCTGAGGCGGACCAAAATCGGGGGGACAGGAATGATCACCGACGGATACCCTGCCCTCCGCGAAGGGACGCCGGCAACTTGGAACAAAACCATGTAGATACATAGGGATTGGCCTTTGGGCCTGACCGAAGTTGATTCCCCTGCGGCAACAGGGAGAGCGCCGCATCATTTTGGCAAGCGAATTTTTCTGGCCCCTGGACATGAGCGAAGCCTCTCCTTTCCCCCTACCCCAATTTTTTCACACCTTCGGGAGAGAGGGCGGGGGTGAGGGGTTTCCGCCCCGACCCCGGCGGGCCGGCGTAGGTCTGGACGATCTCGATAAAGCGGACCGCTTCATCCCCCTCGATTTTTAGGGACATATCTTTCCAGTGCCTCCTTCTTACAGCCACCCGGCAAAACTCGGCAGCCTTCCCCCGAATACGGTCCCGGGCTTCTTCGGGACCTTGCGCCCAGGAAGTCCCGGAAGGAAGAACGAGATCAAGGCGCAGGGGCGAATCCGGCAATGGCCGGCCATTTACCTGGTAGGCGTAAGGCCTGGCCAGGAAAGCCAGAAGGGCGATATGCCGGAGCCGGTCTGTATCCTCGGGTTCCGCGCCCAAAGCGTCAAAACAATCGAGGCCATGGGCCCAGGTCTCCATCAGCCTTGCTGTGGCAAAGGCCCGCGCCCCCATCGGCATGGCAAACCAGGGAACCCTTGTTTTGGGGTCGCAAGTGGAAAGCTTGGCCAGCATACCTGCCCGGGCCGTTCTCCACCAGGGAAGAATTGCCGAAGGTTTCATGGCGCGACCTTTTTGCGGGCCGATCTCGGTAAAGCCGAATTTGACTTTCGCGGCCACTTCCAGCGGGGTGTTATCTCCCTTAAGAAGAGCAAGGGCTACTTCGTCAATATGCGCAATGTGGGAAACACAGTCCCGGACGCTCCACCCCTCTGCCGGAGAAGGCAGGTCCCACTGGATTTCTGAGAGAGTGCTCAGAAACCGGTCCAGAGCCTCCTGCTCGGCCTGTAAGTCTGTAAGGATCTCCTGCATAATCCACCTCACACCCGATATCTACACCCGACACCCTACACCCTGATTTTTCCCCGAACCTAAAAAATCAGGATCTTCTCCCATTTAGTTGGTGGTTCGGACCTGCTTTGACGTTGACCCGGCAAGAGGGCATCCGGCGAAGACAAAAACGGCTGGGATTTACCTTCCCTTTATCATCCTACTCCGTTTCCGCAAAGAGACGCGGGGGGAAAGGGATGGCCTACCTGAAAACGGCAGAAGCCCGCATTAGGTTCAGAGCGGAAACTGCCTTTTTTGTCGAGCCGGATGCCCTCTTGCCGGGGCATGGGCCCCGTGTTCATTTCTTGAAAAAATATCGTTTTTCTTTTCAGCTAAACGGGAGATGATCCAAAAATTATTTCTTTTTTAACAGCGTAGCAAACCCTTTTTGCAGGGTTTCGGGAAAATCTTTGGCGGTAATCAGAAGGCTCTGGACGTAGGCCTCGATTTCCATATGGGTCATCTTATCCAGCCCCACGCCCCAGTCCACCGCCCTCTTGGATAGACCGAGAGCCAGGGAAGGTCTTTCCTTAAGCTTCGCTAAAAAAGCGTTGGTTTTTTCTTCGAGGACAGCATCGGGAAAAATCTGGTTGACCAGGCCGATTTCATACGCTCTCCTCGCGGGAATCATATCACCGGTCATAATCAGCTCCTTGGCCCAGGCCGGCCCGAGCAGGCGGGTCAGGCGGGTCGTTCCCCCGCAATCCGGGATGAGCCCGAGGATGATCTCCGGAACGCCCAGGGTGGCATTCTCGGAGGCGAAGCGGAAATCAGCGGTCAGCGCTAACTCCAGCCCCAGGCCACCGCAAAATCCGTGAATTTTGGCCACCACGGGTTTCTCGATGCGCTCAATCCGGTTGAGGATGGTATGGATGGCATCGATCCCCTCCCGGAGGCGGATTCCAGGAGATCTTCCGTCGTCCCGGGCCACGGTGGCTAAGTAGTTAAAGTCGATGCCCGCGGAAAAGGCGACACCGGCACCCTGCAAAAGAATCACCCGCACTTCGAGGTTTACGGCCAGCTCGGCAAAAGCCTTTTGGATTCCTTCCAGCATTTCGCCGTTGATCGCGTTGCGCTTTTCCGGGCGGTTGAGGGTGATTGCCCCAATGCCATCCTCAATTTTCCATTGGACGGCCTCGTTGCCCATAAATTCCTCCCTTCTAATGGGTGTACGCGTGACCGCGTTTTCGCATCCACGCCTTAATTTTTATGGATCATCTCCAATTTAGTTGGTCGATCATACCGATCTTCTCGTTGCCCGGGCAAAAGAGCAGGCGCCGAAGACAAAAAGGGCCGGGAT
>CAZIDC010000412.1:0-3371 GCA_964537885.1 uncultured Syntrophaceae bacterium
TTTTGGATGCGGATGTAAAGGGTTGTTCAAGAATTTCACTTTTCCTTGTTGACACAAAAAAAGCGCCTCGCTATATTGGCGCCTCTCCCGCTCCGTACCCCAAAGGAGAGAACGGTTGCATTTCCCTTCGGTTCCGGCGAACCGCTCCGGCAACGGTGAAGAGAGGGGGCATTTCACAAGCACGCAAGGAGGATTCTATGAGATTTCGTTGGAGTATGAAAAAAGGTGATTTCACGCTGGCTATCCTGACGATCCTGAGCTGCGGCCTGTTCGTTGCGAGTCCCGTGCAGGCGGCGGCGATTGACGTCTTTCACGCCGACTCCCTGGCCGGTCCCATGAAGGCCCTCAAAGCGGCCTTCGAAGCCAAGAACCAGGGAGTGACGGTGAATCTGGTCTCCGGCCGTTCCCAGGAACTGGCGGAGCGCATCCTGGCCGGCGCCGCCTGCGACGTTTTTGCCCCCTCGGCGCCGTCCGCCATCGACAAGGTGCTGATCGGCAAGAAGGTGGCGGGAACGGACAAGGACGCCGCCGCCTGGTCCGTCGTCTTCTCGGCCAATGAGATGGTTCTCGTCACGGCCAAGGGCAACCCCAAAGGCATCAAGAAGCTGATTGATCTGGACAAGGAGGGCGTCCGGTTCACCCGCGTGACAGGGGAGAAGGACATGGCCACCAAGCGGACCGTCGATTTCGTCTGGAATGTCTCCACACTGGAGGGGAAGCCGGATCTGGCCCAGGGGATCATCGGTAAGGCGACCGTTGATCCCGCCAAGCCCCGAACCGTTCCCATGACGATCCAGGAGGTCGTTTCCGGTTCGGCGGATGCGGGGGTCGTCTACTTCTCCGCCGCCGTCGATGCGAAGGACAAGCTGGAGATCCTTCGGTTCCCCGCCATGGTCAACCTCAGCAGCGAGATCCGCAATGCCGCCACCGTCCCCGGAACGGCGAAAGATCCGGGTACGGCGGTCAAGTTCATCCGGCTCATCCTCTCAGACGAGGGGAAGGCCCTTCTGGAGGCCACCGGCCAGCCTCCCGTGGCACCGCCCATCCTCAACGGCAACGTGCCGGCGGAACTGAAGTAATCTCTCCGGGACCCCGCCCCGGCGACGGGGCGGGGTCCAAAATAAACTCTGTCATGTTGATAGGTTATTGATTATTAATGTTGGGTTTTGCATTTCACGCGTTTCTGAAGTGCCTTTCTCCTGGTAATGCGCGAGTTGGGCATAAGAAAAGGTGAGTTGTGCCGATAGTTGGTGCCACCTACAAAGCCTCAGAATGGATGCAAGAAAAGAAATGAATATTACCATTTGAAAGCAGCTACACTTACAAGAGAAAGCCGGCAGGTATTCATGGCCGATATCCTTACATTTCACGCGGGCAATGCCGAATGCCCAGATACTTGAGGATGTTCCCGATGACCGATGGGTCTTCAATGTTGCTGATTATCCGCATGGTACCCTTTCACGACGCCTAGAATGATCTCACCTGTCATTTCCCCTTTTTTAACTGGATGCTGGTCCTGTCCGGTCGCTTGGGGCACCTTGATGGAAACATAGCGGTAAATCTCATCCAGCGTGATGACCCCGTCCCCATCAAAGTCTGCTTTGCCGCCGAGCCCCTCCAACAGGTAATAGGTGAAGACCCCATGTTTGAGTTCGTCTTTTTCGGCGCTCACCTGATTGGCAGCACTGGCGGCAATGATCATTCTTCCCTTCCCTTGGGAAAGCCTGTCCCAAAAAGCACCGGAAATATTTGCCCTGGTTCCCGATGCGAGAATCGTTCTTCCTCCGCTCGCCCCGCTGTAACAGGTATCGCTGAGGAAGACCAATTTTTCAGAGCTGATCCGTTGAAATATCCGGGAAACTTCTCCCATGGGTATGGCGGATGCGTATAAATCCTTGGGATCGGCGTTGTGGGGAAGAATATACTTTTCCAGCCCGTCCCCGTCCGGGCTGGAGGCATCTTGCTCGGTAGCCCCATGCCCCGCCAGGTAAACGATTACCATATCCTCCTTCCCCGCTTTCCTCCGCAGTTGGGTTCCCAGAGCACTGCGAATGCGATCCAGCGTTGCGTCTTCGTCAAGGAGGAGCCAAATATGATCTTTCGGAACCCGGTTCACTTCGATCAGGTAACGATAGACTCCCCTTGCGTCATTTACAGCGTATTTCAGGGAGGGAAGATTTTGGTATTGGTTGATCCCGATAATCACCGCCCAGATTTCTCCCTTTTTTTTGGCCATATGAACGGTAATGGTTTTTTTCGCAGTCATCCCTTCCTTTTCCTGCGCAAGGATGGTGATGTCATTTTTGCCTTCCCGCAGGCGTATTCTCTCTGAAAATTCTATCCTTTTCAGCTCTTTTTGAACAAGCTTGACCCCCCGTTGGTCTTTGGAATGCGCCGGTTCACCGTTCAGCAGGATCTCGAACTTTTCAATTCCTTTTTCATGTTCGGCCACACCGGCAAGAGAGATGTATTCGGAGTCCACCGTAATCCCATCTTTGGGGGTTGCGATAGCGATTACCGGAATATTCTTCGGTTGTTTTGTTCTTTCCATTTCCAGGGCCTCCAACCGGGCGGCAACCTCTGCTTCCTTTTTTTGTTGTTCGTCCAGTTGTGCGGCCATCCGCTTTTTCATTTCTTCCACGTCGTGCAATGCCTGCATCGCTTTTTGGAGCCGTTCATTCAGCTCGGCGATCTTTTTCTCTTTTTCATCGTCCTTTACGCTCGGGATTTCTTTTGCTTGCGGGGGAAGGGAGAGCTTTTTTTCTTCTTGGGGTTTTGGGCTTACGGCCGAAACCTGTTTTCCTCGATCAGGCACCTGAACTGCTTTGGGCTCTTTTCCCTTCGCTGCGGTGACAATGGGTTCAGGGTCTGCGACTTTTTCCCCCGGCGCCTTTGGTTTTGAAACTTCTTCTCCCTGTAAAGCTGTAATCGCTTTTTCCGCTTCCGCCAATTCTCTTTTTGCCTTCTGCTCCGCCACGAATAATTCTTTGCGCCTTTCGAAATTCGTCGCCATCTCTTTTAAAGCCGCTTTTTCAGGATCTCTTTGACTCGCTTCTTCAAAAAATTTAGCCATAAGAATGGGGTCATTCGTTTTCCATACAATAATATCAACTACAAAATGGCCGACATCATCACGGTAACGTTCCGGATTCTTGGGTTCGCCATACTCGTTGATGTGAGAGCCTGCATAACCCAGATAAAGATGACCCTCGCTGTTAACGGGGGTTAATTCCTGTTTGACATACCATGTTACGATATCTTTCCCTACCCGGACAAAAAGGTTGTGGTAAGGCATTTTGATAAAACCTTCCCTGTCAGGCCATACATTGATTTCTCCTTCGGCTAAAATAGTAACATAATCTCCTCTTTTT
>CAZIDC010000413.1:0-3370 GCA_964537885.1 uncultured Syntrophaceae bacterium
ACGATCTTCCCAGCATTCGGTATTTCATTTCTCCGTAACGGTGATAAGGAAGAAGTTCGACTTTTCTGAGCGAATGAATTCCCTTAAGATATAAGATGAAGGCTGAAATATCTTCATCGGAATCGTTGCACCCTGGTATTAGGGGGTAACGGATGACGATATTCGCGCCTTTCTTGGCAAGCTTCTGCAGATTTTCCAGGATTTGTTGATTACCCCTTCCCGTCAGCTTCCGGTGCTTTTCAGGGTCCATCTGCTTGAGGTCGTAAAGAAAAAGGTCGGTATACTCCGCCAGCCGGGAAATAATTTCCCATTCTCCATAGCCGCATGTTTCGACCGCAGTGTGTATACCCTCTCTCCAACAGGCTTTAAGGACCTCAAGAGCAAAATCAGCCTGAAACAAAGGCTCCCCGCCACCGAGGGTCACCCCTCCCTTTGACCTGCGGAAAAAGGGCGTTTCCCTTCTTATTTCCCCAAGGAGCTCAGCGACGCTCACCTGTTTGCCCGTCCATCTCCTTGCTCGATAAGAACAGGAAGTGACGCAATCGCCGCAAAGGCGGCATCTGCTTATATCCCTGTGGATTTGCCCGCCCGCATCGATGCTCAGCGCTCCTGACGGGCAGACTTCCACGCAACGGCCGCATTTATGACAACGGGCGGAATCGAAAAAAATATCGGGATGTTTCTCCTGCGACTCGGGGTTGGAGCACCAGAGGCACCGGAGAGGGCATCCTTTGAAGAAAATCAGGAACCGGAGCCCGGGTCCATCTTCCAGCGAATACCGCTGAAGGTCAAAAATAACCCCCCGCGATTCGAGGGTCCTACAAGTAATGTTCGGTTCGGCGGATGATATCATCTTGTACTTCCCGGTGAAGCTGGGTGAAGTAGGCGCTATACCCCGCCACCCTTACAAGCAGGTCTCGATAACGCTCCGGATGAGCCTGGGCATCCTTTAAGGTGATAGAGTCGATTATATTAAATTGGACATGCCATCCTCCGATATCGCAGAACCCCCGGATAAAATCGGCAAATTTCTTTATCCCCTGAGTGCTTTGAATGGTCGTGGGGGACAGACGCAGGTTTAGGAGATCTCCGTTTCTTAATCGGGCCAGATCCATTTTCGCCACCGACCGAATAACTGCCGTTGGCCCTCTTTTATCATTTCCCGAGCTGGGGGAAGAACCGTCCGCATAAGCCTCCCCGGCCTTGCGTCCGCTGGGAAGAGCCCCTACTACCTTTCCAAACGGGATTCCGGCGGTTACGGGAATGATTCCTGCCTGGGCCTGTCCCCCAAAAATGTTTTTGTATTTCATGCATTCATCATTGAAGAATTGAATCATCATGCGGGCAAGATCATCTACTGCATCTTCATCATTACCGAATTTCGGGAGATCATACAGCAGCCTGTTTTGAAGATATTCATAGCCTGCAAAATTGTTGTCCAGAGCCTTAATCAGCTCCCCCATGGTTACTTTTTTCTCTTCAAATACCATCCTTTTCAGGGCGAACAGCGAATCAACCGTGTCGGCAATCCCGATCGCGTTCACGGCCGGCCCGAAATTATAAAAAGCGCCGCCATGCTGGAGGTCCTTGCCCCGGTGGATGCACCCTTCGGTCAGGGCGGACAGAAAAGGAGTGGACAGCAATTCCGAATAGGCGTTTTCGGCCAGGGCATTTACGAGAAACATGTGGCGAATCATATTCGCCAGCTGCGTTTTAAATGCTTCCAGAAATTCCTGAAACTCGGTGAACCGGAGGGGGTTGCCCGTTGAGGGGCCGATCTTTTTCTTCTTCATCCGCCAATATCCGTCGGTTAACGCCAGTTCGATGGCGGCAGGAACATTTATAAATCCTCCGGTCAGGTGGATGCCCTCTTTGGCGGTCACCCGTGGTTCCACACACCCCATAATGGAAAAATTCCTGGAATCATCCAAAGAGAGACCTTTGGCAGCCATCGAATGGGCGATCAGGTCCTCATTGTAGAATTTGGGGTGGCCGGTTCCCAGACGCGCCAGTTCACACGCCTTGAGGAGAAAGGATTCGGGGGTTTCGGGGTGGACGCGTACCGAGATGTCCGGCTGAGGGAGTCGGAGTTCGGCCATCGCTTCCAGACAGAGGTAAGAGACCTCGTTGGTTGCATCCCGCCCTTGCCTGGTACGCCCGCCTAAATTTAGGTTCTGCCACTGGGGAACGCCCGTGTAAAATTTGGAGGTATCGGTGCTGGCAAAAAGCATGAACTCCGAAAATTTGACAAACAAGCACTCGAGCAACTCGAGGGCTAACTCCCTTTTCTTTTCCGTCGGGTCCATTTCGTAATAAGGATAGGAGTACTGATCAAAACGCCCGGGGGATAGGGAGTGGCCGCTCGCCTCGATGCGGACCGCTAAATGAGTAAACCAGAACGATTGGACTGCCTCCCAGAAAGTCTCGGCGGGATGATAGGGAACGCGGGCACAGATCGCGGCAATCGTTTCCAATTCCTTCTTTCTTTTTCCCATCCTCTCCGGCATGGCCATTTGGCGTGCCCGTTCGGCGTAGCGCAAGGCCAAATGGTGAATCGCTTCGAGGGTCATCAAAACGGATTGGTAGAAAAGAAATCTGGGAACCTGCTCGGGGTCCGCCAAATCCAGGGTATCAGCGGCGGATCGCACCTCTTCCATGATCCCCTGCAATCCTTTTTGCAGGACCTTTTGGTAATTGGGAACAACGGTTCCAATCCCCTTTTGGATCAAGGAAAAATTATCGATGATGGCGGAGGATTTTGTAGGAAATACATCGGGATCCTGGAAGATCAAATGCTTTGTTTCTGCGGGGCAGAATTGAAGAACCCGGTCATAGATCGTTTTCCCTTGCCAAAAGGGGAGGATTTTTTCCCGCAGTTCTCGCTTGTCCTCCTCGGTAAGAAAAAGGGGGTCCCATTCACGACTTCCGACAATATCCAACTCCTGATCCAGCCAGGATCCCTGAACTTCGGGGAAGAGCTGTGCCGCCTTCGGTCTAACGGTGGCTCCCCCGACGATTAATTCATTTTCCCCGATAAAGATTGGCATTTCCGAGAAAATTTTTCTGAAGGCCTTGCCGCGGACAATCACCATAGGCTCTCCCCATGTTTCCTGATAAGCCTGGGTAATCAACCTGGCTCGATTGATGTCCACAGACGGTCGGGCATTCATTAAGCCTTTCGCCAACGCTTCAATCCTGGGTGTCATTTTTCCCTCGCTTTTTTGGGGGAGTTTCGCTTTAGTTTCTCGGAGAATCCCCCTTGGGTCATCATGGTTTTTACCTGAATCTTCCACCGATATAAATGAAATTAGATGAAACATCTGGGCTACCCCTGTTATTGTAGGGTTATCATCACATAACCGGTAAAGAC
>CAZIDC010000414.1:0-3367 GCA_964537885.1 uncultured Syntrophaceae bacterium
CCAAAGTCGAGCGGCAGGTCAAAGCTAAGAAGGTTTACTTAATCCATGCCAGCGGCTTAAAAAACAAAGGCGGGGCCGTAAAGAAAGTGTTGCTGAAGGATTACTTAGGTAGAATGCCATTTGCCGGAGTAAGAATCACGAGATTCGATTAAAGATAGTGCCGGTGTCGGTGTCAGTAAAATGAATGTGGAGGATCATGATGGACCTTGACGAACTCTGCGTCAATACGATCCGGATGTTGTCCGTCGATATGGTCCAGGAAGCGAACTCGGGCCATCCGGGATTGCCCATGGGGGCCGCTCCCATGGCTTATGTCCTCTGGACTCATTTTCTCAAACATAACCCTCAAAATCCCCGCTGGCCGGACCGGGATCGTTTCATCCTATCCGGCGGGCATGGTTCGGCCCTTCTCTATTCCCTCCTTCATTTAACCGGCTATTCATTATCCATGGAAGAGGTCAAGCGTTTTCGGCAATGGGGGAGTAAAACTCCCGGCCACCCGGAATATCGCGAAACTCCCGGAGTGGAAAGCACGACCGGCCCTCTGGGACAGGGTTTGGCCAACGGCGTGGGCATGGCGATGACGGAACGCTGCCTCGCTTCGCGGTTTAACCGGGAGGGATATACCATTGTCGACCATTATACCTATGCCATCGTAAGCGATGGAGATTTGATGGAAGGGGTTGCCGCCGAGGCGGCATCGCTCGCCGGGCACTTGCAACTGGCCAAGCTAATCTACCTTTACGACAACAACTCCATAACGCTGGCCGGAGAAACCCGGCTGACATTTACCGAGGATGTCGCCGGGCGTTTTCAGGCTTACGGCTGGCATGTGCTTTCCGTTGAAGATGGGAATGACCTCGCGGCTCTTAGCCGGGCGATCGCCGCGGCGCGGGAGGAAAAGGCCCGTCCTTCCCTCATCTCCGTAAAAACCCACATCGGGTACGGAAGCCCTCATAAACAGGATACCTTTGAGGCCCACGGCTCCCCTCTGGGGCCGGAGGAAGTAATCGCCACCAGGAAAACCCTTGGATGGCCTACGGGTCCGAAGTTTTACATCCCGGAAAAAGCCAAAGTTCAATTTCTTAAAGTCCTGGAAAAAGGGAAAGAGGCCGAACGGGAATGGAAAGGAAAACTGGAATCTTACGGAAAAGCCTATCCTGGCTTGCTTTCCGAATGGAATCAAAGAATGGCCTCGAAACTTCCCGACGAGTGGGCAAAAGACATTCCTGTATTCCCCCCCGACCCGCAAGGGCAGGCCACCCGTACAGCCGGCGGCAAGGTCATGAATGCCATCGTCCCCCGCCTGCCTTCGCTGCTCGGGGGTTCGGCTGACTTAAACCCGTCCACGAACACCGCGCTGAAAGGTTTCGGCAATTTTCAACCTCCTGGCGAGGCCGATAAACCCATCCAGGGCGCAGAATCAGGCCCGTGGAGCTACGGAGGAGCCAACATCGCTTTTGGAGTGCGCGAACATGCCATGGGGTCCATCATGAACGGGATGGCCCTTCATGGAGGGGTACTCCCATATGGAAGCACTTTTTTGGTATTTTCCGATTACATGAGGCCGGCAATTCGGCTGGCTGCCCTGATGAAACTTCACCTCATCTATATCTTCACCCACGACTCGATTGCCTTAGGGGAAGACGGCCCCACTCATCAGCCGGTCGAGCACCTTGCGAGTTTGAGGGCCATTCCCGGCCTGACGGTGATCAGACCCGCGGATGCCAATGAAGTGGCCGAGGCCTGGAAGATAGCGATTCAGCAACGAGATGGACCGATCGCCTTGATCATGACCAGACAGGTCATCCCCGTGATCGACCGGAAAATATTCAACCCCGCATCTGGCCTCACCAGAGGAGCATATATTCTGGCCGACTCCGTCCCCGATCAACCCGAAGTCATTCTGATCGCTTCCGGCTCCGAAGTCCATCTTGCCCTAAGAGTCTATGATAAAGCCCAGGCCGAAGGCATCCGGATCCGGGTGGTCAGCATGCCTTCCTGGGAACTATTTGAAAGCCAGCCGGTGGAGTATCGGAATCATGTACTGCCGCCGGATATCTCCTTTAGGATTTCTGTAGAAGCCGGAGTAACTCGGGGCTGGGAGAAGTACGTTGGATCGGCCGGCCTAACGATTGGAATCGATCATTTTGGGGCCTCGGCGCCGGGGAAAATACTTCTTGAAAAGTTCGGTTTTACAATGGAAAATATCATGCAGAAGGTTAGGGAACTTATAAAAAGGAGTGGACGATGAACGATCATCCGGTAAGAAAGCTGCTGGAATTTGGACAGAGTATCTGGCTCGACAACCTGAGTCGCAACCTGATCAAATCAGGGGAACTCAAACGGTTCATCGATGAAGACGGAATTACCGGAATCACCTCGAACCCGACGATCTTTCAGAAAGCCATCTCGGGGAGCAAGGATTACGATGCATCGCTGCGGGGCTTGCTGCAAAGGGGGGTCCGGGACGAAAGGGAATTATTCATCGCCCTGGCCATTGAAGACATCACCCTGGCTGCGGACCTGTTATGGCCCGTCTATCAGAAAAGCGGCGGCAGGGATGGATTCGTCAGCATCGAGGTCTCCCCGGACCTGGCCTATGACGCGGAAAGGACGGTTGCCGAGGCCAGGCGTTTGTTTGCAACGATTGGGAGAAAAAATATCCTCATCAAAGTTCCCGCCACAAAACAAGGCCTCCCGGCCATTGAACATCTGATCCGGGAAGGGGTAAACGTGAATGTCACCCTTCTTTTTTCCGTGCGGCGGTATGAAGAAGTCGCCGATGCCTACCTTCGTGGCCTGGAAGGGAGGGCTAACCAGGGAAAATCCATCAATGAAGTTGCCTCCGTGGCCAGCTTTTTTGTAAGCCGGGTGGATACGCTCATTGATAAGTTGCTTCAGGCCCGACCTTCTTCAAAGCTACCCGAGGCGCAGAGTCAAAAAATCAATAGGTTGTTAGGGAAAGCAGCCGTGGCCAACGCTAAGATCGCCTATAAAAAATACAGAGAAATTTTTGCCGGGAACCGTTTCCGGGCCTTGAAGGGAGCCCAATGGCAGCGGATATTATGGGGCAGCACGGGGACCAAGAACCCCAATTACAGCGATGTCAAATATGTGGATGAGCTGATCGGACCGGATTCCATCAACACCATCCCGGAGAACACCCTGAAGGCCTTTATCGACCACGGAAAGGTTGCGGTCACCATCGGCGATCAACTGGAAGAGGCCGAGAGGTTATTTGCGGAGATGAAGACCTTCGGCGTGGACATCAACCAGGTTACCGGACAACTGGAAACCGAAGGAGTAAAAGTGTTTTCCGATTCATTCTCTCTGCTCCTGAAAGAAATCGCTGAAAAACGAGATT
>CAZIDC010000415.1:0-3361 GCA_964537885.1 uncultured Syntrophaceae bacterium
TACCTTTCTTCAAAGAACTAAAGTGTTACGAGAATTTTAGTTTTCGCTTCAAGATACAAGATAGCAAAGTAGAAAAAATTGTCAAGTTTTTTTAGCAGAAATATTTATTTAGAGCTTGTCCGTAAATAGTATTCCCCCCTTTGTAAAGGGGGGTGAGGGGGGATTTTTTCAAGGCGTCCCAAAGCAAATCCCCCTTTGTCCCCCTTTTTCAAAGGGGGATTTAAAAGCGAAAAGTTATTTAAGGATAAGCTCTTAAAATACAGTATCTTTTACCAAAAAATACTTGATTTCCCTTATTGATTGCTGAGAGCTTTCTGCTAAAATCTAAAGGAATCTCTATGATTTCTCCAGAGTTTTAACTTCCGGGCGATTTCCCGGGGGCCACCCTGGGTATCCAATTGTTAGGAAACGATGGCGGCTGTGATCAACGCTCGAGTTAGGCCGCCAGGACGTTGCCTGCACCCTGAGTTCAGGGCCAGGATTGAAAACGGCAGGGAATAGTTTTATCGATGGAGGAGGCGGTAGGATGAAAAAAGGTACCCTTGAGAGGCGGATTGCTGCCAAGCGCGACCCGAAGGGGGCGGAGTACAAGACGATTATCCAAACTGCGATGGATGGTTTTTGCCTTGTGGGCTCTCAGGGAAATTTTCTGGATATGAACGATGCCTATTGCCGCATGATGGGGTATAGCCGGGAAGAACTCCTGGCGATGAAAATCAGCGATCTCGAAGCCAAGGAATCATTACAAGAAACAATCCAACACATGGAGAGGCTGAAGGAAGTCGGCGGGGACCGCTTCGAAACCCGCAACCGGCGCAAGGACGGTAAAATTATTCCGGTTGAGATCAGTGTCAATTATTTGTCAACTGGAGGAGGCCGGTTTTTTGTATTTCTACGCGATATTACCGACCGGCAGCGGACCCAGGAAGCGCTGCTCTGCGCGCTGAAGGAATCACAGCAACGCCAAGAGGAAATTGCGGCCTTGTTAGAAGCTTCCAGGGCAATCTTGGAACATCATGAGTTTAAGGAGGCCGCCCGTTCCATTTTCGATTCCTGTAAAAATTTAATTGGAGCGACTGCCGGGTATATTGCCCTTTTGAGCAGAGATGAAGCAGAAAATGAAGTTTTGTTTTTGGATTCAGGGGGGCTTTCCTGTACGGTTGATGCTGAACTTCCCATGCCCATTCGCGGCCTGCGGGCCGAGGCCTATCGGAACTGCCAGGCTGTATATCACAATAACTTTTCCCGCAGCGAGTGGATGAAATTCATGCCGCCGGGGCATGTCCCCCTTGATAATGTCCTGTTTGCCCCCTTGATCATAGAAAAGAAGGTGGTCGGTTTACTCGGTATCGCTAACAAGCCGGGTGGTTTCAACGAAGAGGATGGACGTTTGGTATCTGGATTTGGCGAGCTGGCCGCGATTGCCCTCCTCAACAGCCGGAGGTTGGAATCCCTTGAGCATAGTGAAGAGCGATTCCGCTCCGTGGCCCAAAGCGCCAGCGATGCGATCATCTCTACCGATAGTTTGGGGAATATTGTTTTCTGGAACCAGGCGGCAAACCACCTGTTTGGCTATGCGGCAGAGGAAGCGCTGGGTAAGCCGCTTACTTTGATCATGCCCGAGCGCTGCCGCCAGGCCCATCAGGAAGGGATGCAGCGGGTGGTAGCGACAGGAAAGACTAAGATTATCGGAAAAGTGGTTGAGTTAGCCGGGCTAAGAAAAGATGGCCGCGAATTCCCCCTGGAGCTTTCCGTGGCCACCTGGCATACAGGGGAAGGAGTTTTTTTCGGAGGGATCTGCCGGGACATCACCGAGCGTAAACGGGCGGAGGAGGCGTTGCGCAAAGCTCATGAACAATTGGAAAAACGGGTGGAGGAACGAACCGTTGAACTGTTGCGGGCCAACGAGCAATTGCACCGGGAGATCCAGGAGCGCAAAAAAGCAGAAGAAGAGCTGCGGGAATCAGAGAATCGACTTCGCCTGCTTTCCTCTCAGATCCTGACGGCCCAGGAAACGGAGCGGAGGAGAATTTCCCGAGAACTGCATGATGAATTGGGCCAATCCTTAACCGTTATGAAACTCCGGATTAGCTATATTGAGAAGGAATTACCGAAAAATCAGGTAGTGATCCGTGAAGAATGTGAAAAAACTTTACAGTACTTGAACCAAGTCATTGAAAATACCCGCCGGCTTTCCCGCGAGTTAAGCCCCTCCATCCTTGAAGATCTTGGCCTCACGGCGGCCCTGCGCTGGTTGATCAAGAACTTTATTAAGAATAATGATATCCAGGTAACCTTTGATATCATGGAAATCGATCATTTATTTTCCCAGGATGCGCAAATTACTCTCTACCGGATCCTGCAGGAGGCTCTGACCAACATCGGAAAACACTCCCACGCTAAGAATATAAGGGTTGTGATCAACAAATATGAAGATAGGGTTTTTTTTCGCGTGGAGGATGATGGGCAGGGGTTTGACTCAATGAAACCTGCGCTGGAGGACGTCGCTGAAAGAGGCTGGGGATTAGCAACCATGAAGGAACGAGCCCGGATGCTGAGGGGATCCCTGGATCTATGGACTCAAGTGGGAGAAGGGACCAAAATAAGTTTTCATATTCCCTTAGAAAAAGGACGAAATCTGTAATGAATTCTTACCATATCATTTTGGCCGATGATCATGTTTTACTCCGCCAGGGATTAAAAAGAATCCTTGAAAAAATGCCTGATTTGGAAATTGTGGGCGAGGCGGGAAACGGCCTGGAGCTACTGAATCTTCTGAATAAATTGAATCCCCACCTGATCATTCTCGATATTTCCATGCCCAATCTCCGGGGGATTGAAGCCATTCATGATATCAAGATCATCCATTCCCAGGTAAAAATATTGATGCTGACCATGCACAAAGAGAGGGAATACCTTTATCAGGCCATCTGCGCCGGTGCGCATGGGTACCTGTTAAAGGAAGACGCTGACAAACAACTTTTTATGGCCATTGAAACGATCCGCGGGGGGAAGATTTATCTATCTCCTTTCTTCTCGGGGGGATTGACCGAAGATTGGGCCCAAACCTTGCAAAGAAAGGGGACACGCCCTTCTGAGGAGTCTCTGACGCTTCGCGAAAGAGAAGTGATAAAGCTGATTGCCGAAGGGAAGTCGAGCAAAGAGATAGCCGGTCTTCTGTATATCAGCGTTCGCACGGTTGAGCGGCATCGAGCTAACATCATGGTCAAACTCCAGGTCCATAAAACCGCGGACTTGGTGAAATACGCCATGGAAAAGAAATATATCTGAGAAGGAAAAGAAGGAAGGCTGGGGGGCTGGAATACTGGAATGATGGAATATTGGAATAATGGAAGGCTGG
>CAZIDC010000416.1:0-3360 GCA_964537885.1 uncultured Syntrophaceae bacterium
CCAGAGCGATAGGAGCACCAAATAGTGCCATGATTCCGTCCCCGGTCATCTCGTTTACTGTGCCTTCGTAGTCATGGACTTTATGGATGAGGATCTCATAGACCTGATCCATGATGGAATAAGCTTCTTCAGGGCCGAGCTTTTCCACCAGGGGAGTAAATCCCTCCATGTCGCAGAACATCACCGTGACCTGTTTGCGTTCTCCCTCGATCCTACCCCGTTGAGCTAAGATTTTTTCAGTAAGCCCACCTGGCAGATACTTTTGGATTTTTCTGATCTTTTCATCAAAGGAGAGTTCTTTCGGAGCAGGCTTTGAAGGGAGGGATAATGGATGGCCGCATTCCCCGCAGAATTTTTCTGCGGGGAGGTTTTCAAAACCACATTCAGGACAAGGCAGTATAAGTTTTGTCCCGCATTCCCCGCAAAACTTTCTTTTATCACGATTATCAGCCTGACATTTCGGGCATTTCATCTTCGTTATCCTTTAGAATGGGCGCCCTTAACTCTACTGGGGTTTCGGAACCTTTCTTACAGCCGAAGCCAGACGAGCGAAAGATGCCTTGGTGTCCAGGGTTTCAAAAAAACTTTGGAATCTTCCAAAATTGCCCGAGACTCATCAACCGCCCTCTGTAAATCCTCTTGCGGCGTGTTCGAAATCCTGCCGTGACCCGGATAAACCTCATCCGCCCGTAGGCCGCTCAGACGCTGAAGGGAATTTACGTAATCACTGATCGACCCCGAGGCAAAAATCCCCGAGAGCGCACCCCCCGCGAAAACGGTATCCCCAGTAAATAGTAACCGTTGATCTGGTTCGTACAGGCTGATACACCCAGAACAATGGCCGGGGGTATGTATGGTTCGCAGCCTGTAGTTTCCAAGCTCGATCATCGTATCCCCTTCCAGCCAGATATCCGCGTGAAAGGGCTTTGCCGGAAGGTCGAAATACTTTTTCATCATCACGAACTCGTCCTGCATCTGGATTTTATTCGCCGCAAGACGATGGGCGGCGACCAATGCCGTCTCAAAGAAAAAAGCTGTAGCCCCTATATGGTCAAAGTGCTCGTGGGTCAAGATAATGAGATCAATGTCCTCGGGTCTCAATCCAACTTCGGCCAAACGCTCCTTGAGGATCGGGAAATGGGCGGCCATGCCCGTGTCGATCAATACATTCTTCGCCTGTCCCTTTAAGAGGTAAACATGGCTGCTGGGCTTTTCGGCACGAATTTGATAGATATTCGGCCTAAGCTCGACAATCTTGGTTTTTTCCTGTGGCGTTGTCATTTCTCCACCCCTGGTTTATGCTCAGTTCCACTGGCCGCCAAATCTGATGGGCGGCCATTTTCCTTCAGCATTCCCTCATACAACTTCCAGCGTTCCCGGATTCGCTGGCAAAGGGCGTGCATGATGGTCAGGGCAAATGCCGGCTGCTGGCTCACCAGGTAGAGAAACTTCCCCTGGTCTAAGGCAATGATGCGGGTATTATCTTCCCAAGAGATAGCCGTAGCAGTGCGGGGGGCGGCATCGACCAAAGACATCTCCCCAAAGAATTCCCCCGGTCCAAGGGTGGCCAAATCTACCTCCTGCCCTGGAGCTTTCGTGGAAAGTTTTACCTTTCCGGAGTGGATCACGTACATCTCATCCCCCAGGCTATTTTCCTCAAAGATGACCTCTGCTTTTTGGTAAGACTTGATGAACTTCGTAAAGCGAGTCGTTTTTTCCATTTGGCCCCCTTTTGCTCTACCCCTGGCATTTCGGGCATTTCATGCAAGGATTCCTTTATCCAGTGGCATCTCTACACAAATCTTTATTGACCCAACTGGCAAAGAACTTCACCTAAGGCTATCTCCTCTTCTCCTCTATCGGGGGATACCTTTCAGGTTAGACTGAGAGCAATAGGAGATTTAAGATATTTTGAAGCATGAATTAAAAGCCTCCCCAAGGGTATGATAACCCTCTCAGAGGCTTCATCACGGCAAATTCTGGTTACCCATCTTCTCGTCATGGACCAGATGGCTAATATTTCAGTTTGAATGTTTTTATGAAGGAGGGATAGTCTACGTTTTGAATCGTAGCAGGACTGTAAATTCTGTCAACCCTATTTTTATTCCACAGCCCTTTCTCCCAGGGGTGAAGGGACCCCGCCCTCTCTCCGCCTGAGGCGGAAGAGGGGAAGGGTGAGGGGGCAAGATGAATTAATTGATTGCCTTGAGAAAAGGGGATGATATATAATGATTGAAACGGGGGACAGACAAGCAGCAACGACCTCATGAAAGTTGCCAGGAAGGGTCCCGAATAAAAAACCTGATCAGCGCGGATGAAATTTTCGTTCCATCGGTACAGAAGAGGAGGTCGAAGATGTCCATTATCACCATATCCAGGGGCTCCTACAGCAGGGGCGAAACCGTAGCCGCGAAAGTGGCGGCCAAATTGGGTTATGAGTGCATCGGGCGGGATGTACTGCTCGAGGCCTCCAAAGAATTCAACATCCCGGGGGTCAAACTCGTGCGGGCAATCCATGACGCCCCTTCTATTCTGGATCGGTTCACCTATGGCAAGGAAAAATACATTGCTTACATCCAGGCTGCCCTGTTGAAGCACCTGCAGAAGGACAACGTGGTCTACCACGGCCTCGCCGGGCACTTCTTCATTCGGAACATATCCCATGCGCTCAAAATTCGGATTATTGCCGACCTGGAAGATCGAGTACGGAACGAAATGGCGCGGGAAGGGATATCGCAGAAGGAGGCGCTCCGCATCATTAAAAATGACGACGAGGAGAGAAGGAGGTGGAGCAAGCATCTGTACGGAATCGACACCTGGGATCCGAGTCTTTATGACCTGGTGATCCACATCGGGAGAATCACCGTCGAGGACGCGGTAGGGATCATTGCCAACACGGTGCAGCTGCCCCAATTTCAAACAACGCCCACTTCGCAAAGAGCCCTCCAAGACCTGGCGCTTGCGTCTGAGGTCAAGGCCGCCCTGGTTGGGCAACAACCCGACGTCGAAGTATCCGCCCAAGACGCCGTCGTTTACGTGAATATCAAAGTATCAGAGTCCCAGGAGTCGGCCCTGAAGCGCGACTTAGAGAAGATTGCCCGAGGAATCTCTGGAGTCAAAGAAATAAAATTTCAGGTGCGGACCATGGCGCCCTATGCCGATTGAAGATCCCATCTTTCCAGAGATCCTGCATAAGTTCCGCAATTATACCCACAGAAGCTCTCCGAACCCGGGAGAAAGTTCTGCTCTTCCTTTGCAAGAGGGATCGGCTTGCCGGTTTTTTCAAAGTGCTTCCACTCCCATCTTTTTTTATTTGCCATGCTTCTGAAGGGCCTAACTTCAGCCATCCGGGAATAAAGT
>CAZIDC010000417.1:0-3352 GCA_964537885.1 uncultured Syntrophaceae bacterium
AATCAAGGAGAAGTCTATGAAAGCCGCCTATTACCAGGGGAACAGAACCATCAAGGTTGGTGAATGCAGGCTAAGGGCGCCGGCTGCCGATGAGGTGCGCATCAATGTTGCCTATTGCGGCGTATGCGGAACTGACCTGCATATTTTCAAGGGCGGCATGGATAAACGCGTCACCATGCCGCAAGTCATCGGCCATGAAATGTCGGGCGAGATCGCCGAAGTCGGGGCTAAGGTCAAGGACTGGTCGAAAGGGGACCGCGTGGTCGTGCGTCCCTTAGATCCATGCGGCAATTGCCCGGCCTGCCAAGCGGGACATTTCCACATCTGCCACAATCTCAAGTTCCTGGGCATTGATACCCCCGGTGCGTTTCAGGGTTCATGGACAGTTCCTGCCCGCACCCTGCACCGGCTGCCCCCTGCCCTTCCTCTGGATCAGGCCGCTTTGATCGAGCCGGTTGCGGTGGCGTGTCACGATGTCCGGCTGGGAGAGGTCAAAGCCGGGGAAGAAGTTGTCGTGATTGGCGGCGGTCCCATTGGCCTGTTGATCGCCCTCATTGCCTCCCAAGCCGGGGCTCGAGTGGTCGTCTCAGAACTGAATCCCTTTCGGGTAAAACTGGCCCGGGAAATCGGGCTGGAAGCTGTCAACCCGCAGGAGGTCGACTTGACGGATCTGGTCGGCAAACGCAGCGGCGGGGCCGGCGCCGACGTGGTCTTTGAGGTGTCCGGGTCCCAGTCCGGAGCGTCCGTTATGACCCAATTGGCCCGCACCCGGGGACGGATCGTCGTTGTCGCCATCTTCGCGGAACCGCCCAGGATTGACCTTTTCCGCTTTTTCTGGCGCGAATTGCGCCTCTGCGGCGCCCGGGTATACGAGCCTGAAGATTTTGAAAAAGCCATCGCCCTGTCAGCCAAGGGGGTTTTGCCGCTAAATCGTTTGATCAGCGCTCGGTGGCCTTTGGAGGAGTTGCCAAAGGCCTTTGAGCAGATCGAAGCCAGTACCGATTTAATGAAAGTATTGATTGATACGCGAGGAGAATAGGTGATGAATATTTTAAGCCAATTCAGACTGGACGGAAAGGTTGCCTTAGTGACCGGCTCCCGCCGGGGCATCGGCCGGGGTTATGCCTACGCTCTGGCTGAGGCCGGTGCGGACATCGTCGGAGTGAGCGCATCCCTGGAGTCATCCGGCAGCGAAGTGGAGAAGGATGTTGTCTCCGTAGGGCGTAAGTTCAAAGGTTATTCCTGTGATTTTGCCAATCGCCAGGCGGTTTATGCCTTTATCGAAAGGGTAAAGAAGGACGTGCCGCGCGTGGATATACTGGTCAATAACGCCGGCACAATCTTGCGCAAACCCGCGGCGGAACATCCTGACGAGTACTGGGACAAAGTGCTCGAAGTGAACCTCAATGCCCAGTTCATCCTGGCCCGCGAGTTTGGCAAAGATATGGTGGCGCGGGGGAAAGGCAAGATCATTTTTACGGCTTCGCTATTGACCTTCCAGGGAGGAATCACGGTACCAGGCTACGCCGCCAGCAAGGGGGCCGTTGGCCAGCTGACCATGGCCTTAGCGAATGAATGGGCCTCCAAAGGCGTCAACGTCAACGCCATTGCCCCGGGCTATATCGCCACCGACAACACCACGGCGTTGCGCGCCGATCCGGTGCGCAACGAACAGATCCTGGCGCGGATCCCCGCCGGACGCTGGGGGACCCCTGACGACCTCAAAGGGGCAGTACTTTTTCTCGCTTCTGAAGCCTCTAACTACGTGAACGGCGCCATTCTCCTTGTTGACGGAGGGTGGATGGGCCGGTAGGTTCAGGGTAAGAAGGCTGGATCGAAAGCATTGCGCAACTCTTTATAAAGGACCTTGCCCAATTGGTTCTTGGGCAGTTCATCGATGAAAACTACCGAGCGGGGCCGTTTGTAGCCGGCAAGCCTTTCCCGGCAAAAAGACAGAATGCTTTCCTCGGCAGGCCTTTCCCCTTCATGAAAAACTACCACAGCCACCACTCGCTCCCCCCATTCTTTATCCTTGACCCCGATCACCGCCGCTTCTTTTACTCCCGGGTGATCCATTAAAACCCTTTCCACCTCGGCCGGGTACACGTTCTCCCCGCCGGTAATAATAAGGTCTGTTCTCCGCACCACGAGGTATTGGTACCCCTCTTCATCGACGCGGGCTAAGTCGCCGGTGTAAAGCCATCCATCCCGCAGGGCTTTGGCCGTGGCTTCAGGATTCTTGTAGTATCCTTTCATCACGGCCGGTCCTTTGACGATGATCTCGCCCACTTCTTCTCCCCCGGTGTCCTCTCCTCGTTCGTTCACCACGCGGACCATCTGGCTGAAATGGGCCCGGCCCACTGATCCCGGTTTTCGCCAAGCATCGCGATGCGGAAGAAAAGTGGTAAGGGGGCCGCCCTCGGTCAAACCCATCAGGTCATCAACGGTGGTCCGAGGAAAAGCCTTCATCAATTTTTCTTTCAATTCAACCGCGATTACCGACCCGCCCGTAAAGAGGAGGCGAATAGATCCCAGGTCGTAATTCGTCAGGTTAGGATGCTCCAGGATGCGGGAAAACATCGTCGGAACGGCAAAAAAAGCCGTTATTTTCTCTTGCTGGATGGCCGCGAAAAACTCGGGCAGGGAAAATGTTTTGAGAATGACTGCCGTCCCGCCAATGAAAAGGGTGGAAAGAAGCATGGTGTGGCCGGCGGCAATATGAAAGAGAGGGGTGGTTATGGCAAAAGTATCATTACCCCGCAATCCCGTGTCCACGAGCATGTTCAGGCTGTTCCATATCCGGCTCTTATGCGTATGCACGGCCCCTTTGGGGAAACCGGTAGTGCCGGAAGTGTACATGATGGAATGTTCGTCCTCTTCATTAACGGAAGCGGAGGGCTCCTCCGGGGAAGAGGAGCATAACCATTGTTCATATTCTGAGTTTTCCCCTACCTGTACTGCTTTATCAATTTTTTTCAGCCGCGGCAGGAGCTGCGAGAGGGTTCCCTGGAATTCAGGACCGAAAAAGACAAGGGTCGCGTCAGAATGATCGATAATGTACCCGGTCTCTTCTTCCTTTAAGCGAAAATTGACGGGCACCGAGAGGGCCCCGATCTTGCTCAAGGCCAAAGATATTTCGGCAAGTTCGCTGCCATTATAGAGAAGGGCGGCGACCTTGTTCCCTTGGGAAACACCGTTTTTCAAAAGGGCATTAGCCAGGCGGTTGACTCGTTCATTGAAATGGCGATAGGTGTAGCGCTTATCTTCAAAGATGACGGCGAGTTTGTCCGGATGTTCATGGACATTCCGCAAGAGCATGTAACCCACGTTGAGGTTCAAGTCATTTCACCCC
>CAZIDC010000418.1:0-3350 GCA_964537885.1 uncultured Syntrophaceae bacterium
ACTCCACAACGAGAGGGTGATCAAGGGGAATGGCAAAAGCCTCAAAAAATGATGAACGATTGCCCCTTTTTGTGATATCCTCCTTCCAACTTTCGGATGCTCGAATAAGCTTGTAAGACCGATCCCACCATGAGCAAGAAGGAGGTCTTCCCCATGAATGTGTGGCAGGGAATCGTTTCGGTGCTGAAGGCGGAAAAGACGGAGTACATCTTTGGACTGCCCGGCGGGGAGCTTTTTTATGACGCCCTCTACGATGCCCCCGAAATCAAGACCGTCCTGGTCCGGGAAGAGAGCGCGGGCCCCTTCATGGCTATGGGGTACGCACGGCTTTCAGGGAGGGTGGGAATTTGCTTTGCTCCCGCCGGGCCGGGGGTGGCCAACCTGGTGCCCGGAATCCTGGAAGCCCACTCCGCTTGTCTCCCGGTCATCGCCATCGGCTGCAGTTCCAAGAGGGCCAACGCGGGAATGGGCGCGTTCCAGGAGGTGGATCAGGTTTCCGTATTGAAGCCCATCACCAAGTGGAGCGAGCGGGTCACGGAGCCGGACCGGATTTCCTGGGTGATGCGGCGAGCTTTTTCCCTAGCTACACAGGGGAAGCCGGGGCCGGTGTACGTGGATATCCCCCGGGATACGGGCGCCGAAGAAGCTAAAACGCCCCCTCATGTGCCCGTGGAATATCCCCTGAGGACCGCGGGGGACCCGCAAAAGGTCAAGGAGGCAGCGGCTCTTTTGCTGAAAGCCAGAAGGCCGGTCATAGTGGCGGGCGGAGGGGCGGTCAGCTCCCGGGCCTTCGATGAAGTGAAAAAATTCGTCGAGCTTTTGAACCTGCCTCTTATGACGACACCCTGCGGAAGAGGCATCCTCTCCGAGGAGCATCCAATGGCCTTCGGTCTCGTGGGGCTGTATTTTTCCGAGATTGGCGAAAAGGTCTATGGGGAAGCCGACCTTATGATGACCCTGGGGTCCCGCAACGAGGATTTCCAATCCGGGGAACAGAGATTCTTTCCTAAAGGAGCGAAGTATATCCAGGTGGACATAGACCCGGAAGAGATGGGCCGGAACTGGGTCCCCGATGTTGCCCTCGTGGGGGACATCAAACTGGTATTGCAGGCCCTTCTCCGGGAGATTCAAAGAGCGGGATTGAAAAAGGGAAAGCAAAATCCCAGGATGGTAAAGCTGCTCAAAGCCAAGGAGGCCTATGAAGTTCGAGTCAAGAAGGAATGCTTGGGCGATTCATCGATGCCCCTGAAAACCAAGCGAATCGTCCGGGAGCTCTGTGAGGTCTTCGGGAAGGATGCCATTTTAGTGAATGAAAACGGCTCCCAGGATTTATGGTCTTACTACTGGCCCTACTATAAAGTCGGAAATATCAACTCCTGCGTAGCCGCCGGAGAGCAGACCTGCATGGGGGGCGGATGCTCGGCGGCGATCGGCGCCAAACTGGCCATGCCCGAAAGAGATGTGGTGTGCACCACCGGGGACGGCGCCTTCCAGATGTTCATGAAGGAACTGGCCACGGCGGCCCAGCAAAAAGCGCCGGTCACCTACGTGGTTCTGAATAATTTCAGCTTGGGCTGGATCAAGTTTGCCCAAAGAAACCGGGGAAACAGGTTCATCTCTACGGACTACAAAGTGCAGCCGGACTTCGTCCAGATCGCCCGGGCGAATCAGTGCTACGGAGAGCGGGTGGAAAAACCGGAAGATATCGGTCCAGGATTGAAAAGAGCCCTAGAAGCGACCCGAAAAGGCGTCCCCGCAGTCCTGGATTTCATCGTGGACGGATGGGACTTCGCCCCCGGTTTCAACAGATTCTACGAACGCCTTTCATGAGGCGCATTGACAAGGTAACAACAAGCGGGAAAATTTTTCATTTCGCCTCCCAACAATCTTTGCCGCTTCCGGGTTTAGAGCGGGTACCCACTATATATTGTGGTCATGGGTAAAGACTCAAGCCACCACAATGAAAAATGAAAATAGATTGCGATTCGGTAATGTTCCCGATTTCGAAAGCCACAGGCCATTTCCTTCGGGATTGGGGACATCCTTTGCAGGAATGTCATCTCCTTTCTCTTTTCCTGGGGGCCATGCGATTTTTTGCCCGAGAGAAGGGGAAGTCTAAAGTGGCTATGGTTAGGAAGCCTTTAACCCGAAGAGGGCGATGGCATTCTCCCGCATGATTTTGCGCCGGTCTTGTTCGGTAATCCCGGAAAGCCGGCAAACGGTTTGGACCGGATCGGGATCTCCCATATCGTAAGGATAATCGCTCCCCAAAAGGACATGATCGCTTCCGGCAAAAGCAAGGAGATAGCGGAGAGCCTCAGGATTGTGGGTGATGGTGTCGGCATAGAAATTTTTTAAAAACGCCCGCGGGGGCTGATGAACCTTTTCCTTGGGTTCAGGCCGGACCCGGTATCCGTGTTCAATCCTTCCGAAAATGTAGGGAAGTTGCCCCCCGCCATGAGCCAGGACCACTTTCAGATTGGGATATTTTTCAAGAACACCGCTGAAGATCAAATGGGCCGCAGCAATGGTCGTGTCGAGAGGATTCCCGATGAGGTTGTTGAAATAGAAATTCTCGAGACGGTCCATCCCGGCAACATGATGGGGGTGGATGAACATCGGCAATCCCTCTTTTTCCAGGATCGCATAAATAGGCCAGAAGACCGGATCCCCCAATTCCCGTTTTCCCACATGGGAGCCAATCTCTATTCCCCGAAGGCCCAGCTTGTGAATCGCCCTTTCCAGCTCTTTCAGCGCCGCTTGCGGAACCTGAAGTGGAAGGGTGGCCATGGCCGCAAAGGAATCCGGGTATTTCTTGGCCATGGCGGCCAACTGATCATTTTGGAATTGGGCCAATTCGACAGCGAGGTCGTCTTCGATTTCATAATAAAAGGCATAGGGGGTGGAGGAAAGGACCGAGAACGCGAGTTTTTTCTCCTCCATATCGCG
This sequence comes from uncultured Syntrophaceae bacterium, assembly GCA_964537885.1. Classification (GTDB taxonomy): domain Bacteria; phylum Desulfobacterota; class SM23-61; order SM23-61; family SM23-61; genus CAZIDC01. The sequence continues at coordinate 2,950 of CAZIDC010000418.1, forward strand.
GATTTTTCTCTGCGGATCCCTCAAAGGCTCGCGAAGACCGGGCATGAGGCCGCGGTTGATCTGGGCCGAACGCGCTCCCATGGTCGGAACCACGAACCGGGAGAACATCTCTTCTTCGGTATACTTTTTCTTCAGAATTGTCGCGGCATCCGCAAATTCCACATGGGTATGAATGTCGATGGCCAAGAGTTTCATGGATCCTCCCTATCAATCTTCTAGGTAAAAAAATGTGCGGGATCCTTTTTTCCCGTAATCAGGTTGGGCTTCGTTCTCCTTCCGGCCGAAGGATAAAGCGGTTAAAGGCCTTGGCCAATTCTTTACGATCTTTCGGATCAGTTGTCAAGGGTAAGGAGCCGGAGGGTGGACGGGAACGGCCGGTATTTATTATTTGACAAAGGCAA
>CAZIDC010000419.1:0-3322 GCA_964537885.1 uncultured Syntrophaceae bacterium
AACCCTTCAGTCACGGGTGGGTGGCCAAGGTCGGAGGAAGAAAGGTTCGGCGTAATGGCCAAGGCCTCCCATGGCCGGGGGGTCAGTCCATTCCGCTTGGAACCATGATGCGCTGATTTCTCCGTGGATGGGGCGGGGCTGACGCCTTCCGCCTCCTCCGGCGGAGGTTCAGTGAGTACACCATGAACAGGGATATCCCAGCCGATGCTTCCGGCGCGGACCGGCCTGGCCCCCCGGCCAAAACAGAATCTTTGCCAGGGTTAATTCCTCCGATATTCCTGTCATAGCCACTCGTTACTGCAGGGTTACTTAGCCATTCCTTTAAAACCGTTTTACCGCAGGGGCGGCGGAGAACGCGGAGTTTTAAACGCGGGAAAATAAAGGCGCCGGATCCAGAGCGTTGGGATCGAGCAAAAATATTATTCACGCGGCGTTCTCTGCGCTCCCTGCGGTGAAGCGTTTTATCCCAGAATCGCCTTCAGATCCGCATCCGGTGTGGTAATCGGTTTAATGTCAAAAGTCTTAACCAGGGTGTCGAGCACCGCGGGTGAAATAAAGGCCGGAAGGCTCGGCCCCAGGCGGATATTCTTGATCCCTAAGTACAACAGGGTCAGCAGGATGGCCACGGCCTTCTGCTCGTACCAGGAAAGAATCATGGAAAGGGGCAGCTCATTGACCCCCACGTTAAAAGCTTTGGACAAAGCCACGGCAATCTGAATGGCCGAATAAGCATCGTTGCACTGGCCGACGTCCAGCAACCTTGGGATGGACCCGATGTCGCCAAGATTTTTATCAAAGAAGCGGAATTTTCCGCAGGCCAGAGTCAAGACCACAGCATCCTTGGGAACCTTCTCCACGAATTCGGTGTAATAATTTCTCCCGGGCTTGGCGCCGTCGCATCCAGCCACTAAGAAGAAATGGCGGATGGCCTTGCTCCTGACCGCCTCGATTACTTTACCGGCAACTCCCATGAGAGTGTTTCGGGCAAATCCGACCATGACCGATCCCTTGTCCGTTTCCGCCGGAAAGCCGGGCATGGCCAGGGCCCTTTCAATTACCGGCGCAAAATTCCGGTCGGATATATGCGGAATTCCGGGCCACCCCACCAGGCCGCAGGTGAAGATATTTTGTTTATATGAATCCCGCGGCTTCTGCAAACAGTTGGTGGTCATCAAAATGGCCCCGGGAAATTCAGCGAATTCTTTGGCCTGGTTCTGCCAGGCGGTCCCGTAATGGCCATAAAAATGAGGGTATTTCTTCAGAGCCGGGTAACCGTGAGTAGGAAGCATCTCCCCATGGGTATAAACATAGATGCCCTTACCCTGCGTCTGTTTGAGGAGATCTTCAAGGTCTTTAAGGTCATGCCCCGAAATGAGGATGGCTTTGCCCTTCTTGACCCCGAGGGGGACTTTGGTTGGAACGGGGTGGCCGTAGTTTCCCGTATTGCCGGCGTCGAGGAGCTCCATGGTCCGAAGGTTTATCTCGCCGCATTTTAAAACCAGATTGATCCAGTCTGGCAGGCTTAAATCTTTCCTCAAAGTGGCCGCCAACCCTTCCTGGATGAAAGCATAGACCGCGTCGTCCTCCTGCCCCAGAATCTGGGCGTGATCGGCGTAAGCCGCGATGCCCTTGATCCCGAAAAGAAGAATATGTTGCAGGGAAAGGATGTCCTGGTTGATCGTTGGATCAGATTTCAGGCCAACTTTCCGACCTTGGGCGATCAGTCCCTCCAGGTTCGCAGCGGGTTTAAAAGTCGCCGGCCCTTCTGGAAAATTTACGCTTCCATTGGCGCCCTGGACTTTTCTTTTGAGGTCATCCCTCAATTCCACGCAACGCCGGATGAGTTTGGCAAAACGGTCCGGATCGAAATCCACGTTGGTCAGGGTGGAAAATAATGCTTCGGCGGTAAAAACGTTGACGGACCGGTCGCTAACCCCGACCTTGCGGCCTTCGACCGCATAAAGGGATAACCCTTTGAGTCCATATATGAGAAGGTCCTGAAGGGCGGCTACTTCTGGCTCTTTGCCGCAGACTCCGATTTTGGTGCAACCTTCTCCCTTGGCCGTTTGCTCGCACTGATAACAGAACATATTTTGCTCCATAATATTTGCTGCTCCTTTCTTTGGTGTATGATATTTTTGCCGTTGGGGGACTCTTCCCCCCTGTGAACTGGTATTACAATAGGGTAGAGATGAAAAAGGAACCTTGGCTTAGATCAAGGGTTGAAACTTTTGCTTTTTCAAAATTTCACCCTTGGTGCTGATGATCACCTGGTTCATGGGTATTTTCTTGCCGGCCATCTCCAGACCCTTTTTGACGATTCCGGGTAAGCCCTGGCAGCAGGGGACTTCCATGGTGACCACCTCGATGGATTTGATGCCGGCCGTACTGAAGATGTCGGCGAATTTCTGGATATAGGCCTGGGCCTCATCGAATTTCGGGCACCCCACCATGACGACTTTTCCGCTTAGAAAATCCCGATGAAAATTCGGGTAGGCCACCGGCGTGCAATCTGCCGCTACCAGGAGGTCCGCTCCCTTCAAGAAAGGAGCGGTCGGCGGCACCAGGTTGATCTGGATCGGCCAATGGGATAGAGCCGATGCCAGGCTCACGCTGGCGACGGGTTGGTTTGCTTCTTCGCAAGGCTTCGCCGGAGAAAAACTCCGGATCTGGGCAGAAGGACAACCACAGGCCATGGCGAAGGCATCTTGAGACTTGGATGGCTCTTTGGTTTTTAGATGTTCTTCCACGGCCTTTTCATCGAAATCCTCCGCTTCTCTTTCAAGGACCTGGAGGGCATCATTGGGGCATTCCCCCAAACAAGCCCCCAGCCCATCGCAATATTTTTCAGCGATTAGCTTGGCCTTGCCATTAACAATTTGGATGGCCCCTTCGGCACAAGAGGGGGCGCACAGCCCGCAACCATCACACTTTTCTTCGTCGATCTGGATGATCTTCCGTTTAATTTTCATTTATTTCTCCTTATAATTATTTTCACCGCAGAGAACGCAGAGATCGCGGGGTGTTAATTGCAGCAAAAAAACTAATCCCAACGCATTATGTCTCTTTACCAGTCATTGCCAGCCCGAAGGGCGTGGCCATCCCGTCTTTGCTTGAGATTGCTTCGTTGCTCCGCTCCTCGCAATGACCAATTCGTTCTTGCATTGGCATTAATAAGTGACCCATAATGAGTTCTTTTCCTTATTCTTATCTCCTTTTTTCTCAGCGTTCTCGGCGATCTCTGCGGTTAAGAATGTTTTCCTGGCGAGTTGGCGGCCGCTTTCGGTTAGAAAGTTATGGGCAATCATGGTTTCCAGTTTTT
>CAZIDC010000420.1:0-3321 GCA_964537885.1 uncultured Syntrophaceae bacterium
CAGGACATTAATTTACCATGCATTTTTTATTGAGAGCTGAAATACAAAAGCCTCCGAAAGGATCAAAGAATCCCTTTGGAGGCTTCATATTGGCACCTTCCGGTAACTCCATTTCATACGACACTCCAGAAGGTTAGAGGTTTTATTGCTGGTTGACTCCCTATGGGTGGGAAAGATATTTGAAATGATACCCTTATTGAAAGGGTTGTCAAGGTTTATTTAGGTATCGATTCTTTAAAATTGAAAAAGCATTGCAGGCATACTATACAAGGCTTATAATATCTCCTGGTCACCCAAGAAAGCCCTCCCGGCCCATAAAAAAATCTATCTCGCCATGAAAGCAAAGGATCCAAGAAAAGCGGTGAAAGCCATGAAACAACGTATGCTGGATGAGGAGAAGGTCCTTTTGGCCACTCTGGAGAAAGGAATGTAGAAAGGAAGGTTGCGGAGTCTTCATTAACTCAAAAGGAGGAAAGAATTATGGCAAAGGATCTATCATTTATTGGCCGACCCCATGAGTATGATGCCCGGAGGGTGTTCTCTCTGACGGGCGCCGATTGGCAGGACCGGGTCAACTTTGACCGGATGCGCAAGGAGCGGCTGGCCCGGGCCAAGGAACAGATGGAGATTCATGATCTGGGAGCCCTGGTGGTTTATGACGGAGCGAACGTCCGTTATCTTACAAGCTCTTTCCAGGGAAACTGGAAGTACAACATCTTCATCCGTTACGCCGTCCTTCCCCGAGGCGGAGAACCTATTTTGTTTGAGACGGCCGGTTCTGACCTGGAATGCGCTAAACTCGACCTGCCGTGGATGGAGGGAAGGATTCGTCCGGCCATCACCTGGAAGTGGTCCGAGGGAGCGGTGGAGTATATGGTGGACCGCATGGTGGACAGCGTTCTTGAAGTTCTCCGGGAGCATAAAGTGGAGAAGGAAAAGATCGGAATCGACTCTCTCGACATGGCTTCTCTGGCCGCATTTCAGAAAAAGAAGATCAACGTCGTCAATGCCTGGCCGGCCATGTCCGCGGCCCGGGTCATCAAGACCCCTGATGAAATCGAGCTTCTGAAACAGTCCGCGGCCATTGCCGATGCCTGCATGTACAAAGCTCGTCATGAATGGGCCAAACCGGGGATCACCGAAAGAGAGCTTTCCGGAAAGATGATCGAGTACATGTATTCCAAGGGCTGTGAAATCGTTTACGAAATCATCGTCGCCTCCGGCGGCAATACGAGCCCCTACCGGCGCTGGCCGACCGACAAGATCATTCGCCAGGGGGATCTCGTGATCATCGACAACAACACCGTCGGGCCCTCCGGGTATTTCGTGGACTACGTGCGCTGCTTCAAGGTGGAAGCCAAGCCCACCCCGAAAGAGAAGGACCTTTATAAAGAGTGCTACGATTCTCTCATGGGCGCGATCGCCATGATGAAGCCCGGGAATACGAGTAGGGACGTAGCCGAAAAGTTCCCGGTCTATGACGACGACAAATACGGGACGGTGACGCTGCAGCAGTTCGCCCATTCCATCGGTCTAACGCTCTATGAGGGGATGTGGATTTCGCGGGCCTATTCCCTGAAGTACCCGGCCGAGATCAAGCCCAACATGTACTTTGCGGTCGAGACCTTTGCCGGGCATCCGCTTCTGGAACAGACCGTCCGGTTGGAATCCGACATCCTGATTACGGACAAGGGTCATGAGTTCTTCACCCTCTTTCCCTTCGAGGAGGAAATGCTGAAGTGAGCCATTTAAGAAGAACGGTGACGCTTTAATTCTTTGAAGAAAGGTATGTCACCAGGGCCGAGGGATTCCAGGGCCTGGGGGCCAGATCGGCCTCCGCCTCAAGGAATGAACAACGGTAAGCCATTTCAGGAGATAGTCAGATGAACGCCGATCTCGCCGTGATCAACGGACTTCTGGTCGACTCCCAAAGCATCTATCCGGGGGTCGTCTATATCCGCGAAGGAAAGATCGTCGGGATCACCCAATCAGTGGAAAATGACCCGCCGGAAGTGATCGACGCCCGCGGCCTTTACATCCTTCCCGGGGCGATTGATGGACATGTCCATATGATGGACCCCGGATATACCGATCGAGAGGATTTCACAACCGGAACCAGAGCGGCCGCCAGGGGAGGAGTCACCACCGTGATCGATCACCATCGCACCGAGCCCCAGGTGTTTGGCGCCGGGGAGTTATTGGGGAAAAAGGAGTACTTGAAGAGGCGTTCCATTGTCGACTTCGGGTTATTGGGCGGCTTGAGCCTCACCAATCTGGGAAATTTAAAGGGCTTGTGGGAGGCGGGAGCCTTGGGCTTCAAGGGTTTTACCTGCGCATTGCACGAAGCGGACGCCCTCCTCAGCGGCAACCTGATGGAAATCCTCGACGAAATCCGCCAATTCAACGGAATCGCCCTCTTTCACTGTGAGGACGATTCGCTCCTGAAGAAAAAAGAAGAACAATTGCGGAAGCAGGGGCGCAAAGATCCTTTATGCGTTGCGGAGTGGCGGTCGCCGGAAGCGGAGGAGCTGGCCGTCCGCACCTTGATCTATGCCGCGAGGAAGACGGGAGCACGCGTCGCGGTGGCCCATACCAGCCTCCCTTCCCTCGTTCTCGAACAGGCAGCGGCGAGGGCTCAGGGGATTCCCCTTTACACCGAAACATGCGCCCAATATCTTTATCTCACCGTGGACGACCTGAAGGCCAAAGGACCGTTTGCCAAGTTCACCCCGCCCCCGCGGAAAAAGGAAGACGTGGAAAAGATGCGGTGGTGTCTTGCTCAGGGCCTGATCGACATGGTGAACTCCGATCATTGTCCCTATCCCTATGCGGATAAGGAAGCGGGGATGGAAGATATCTGGCTGGCTCCCTTCGGGATCCCCGGAGTGGAGACGGCCACTTTGCTTTTGCTCGACTTGGTTTCCCGAGGACTTCTGACGCTCCCGCAGGTTGCTTATCTCCGCAGCGAAAGACCGGCGATGATTTACGGTCTGACCGGACAGAAGGGATCGTTACGCGTGGGGTGCGATGCCGATCTGATTCTGGTTGACCTGAAGCGGAAAGTGGTATTCGATAATTCCAAGGTTGTTTCCAAATGCGGCTGGACACCCTATCACGGCCGAGAAGTGATTGGAGACGTGGTTCTGACCATGGTGCGGGGAAAGGTCGTCATGGAGGGAGGAAGGGTCATTGGCGAACCGGGCTGGGGGAGATTCGTTACCCGAAGAGGCGTTTCATAGAGGATTCCCGCAGGAAAAAACAGGGAGAACCCCTTGGGCTGATTGGAACCTAAGGCCGGTTAAAAAGTGAGGGGAAGCGGGG
>CAZIDC010000421.1:0-3320 GCA_964537885.1 uncultured Syntrophaceae bacterium
CCAGAAGTCTGCGCCTTTTAAGGGATATTTCCCCCTCAGGGAATCCATGTGCTCTCTGGCAGGACACGAATTCAAGTATCGCCATGGACCTTCGAGTAGGGCCTGAAGGGCTGATTGCCCAAGAACTCCAGTTAGAACTCTTTCCCTCTCCATCCGATCATTTGATGGATCATTTGATTGACGCTTTTTCTAAAAAGGCCATGACGCCCGAACGGTTGTTCCTTTTCCCTCCGCGGATTCAATAGTTAAAGAACCCCCGGAAAGCTCGGCCCGCTCCCTCATGCTCGTTAGACCTAATCCCCGCTTCGTGCTCTCCGAACCGAGCACTTTTTCCAGATCGAAACCCTGACCGTTGTCTTTAAAAACAAGTTCAATTCTCCCGTCCATTTTCCGCAAAGACAAGTGTACAATATTCGCCTTGCTGTGCTTAGCAATGTTGTTCATCCCTTCTTGCGTTATCCTATAGATAACGATCTTCAAGGAATTGGGGATGTCCCTTTCTTCGAGAGTTTGTTCCAACTCGACTTTAACTCCGGTATAAATCGCCTGGTACCTCCTACAGAACCAAGAAAGGGTGACCAAGAGACCCAGGTCGTCCAGGATCGAAGGCCGCAGATCCTGCTGCATTCTCCGACATTCTTCGATGCCCTCTTGGATCATCGGAATAACACTACTTAATGACTCCTTAGTGACGTTTGAGTCCTTTCTGATTTGCTGCAGGGCATTTTGGATTTTAAACTTGACTCCGGTCAGGCAAGACCCGATCGTATCGTGAAGTTCACCGGCAATTCTCTTTCTTTCATCCTCCTGCGCTGACAGGAGTCTTGAGGAAAGGTCCCGCAGCGTCTTATTCGCCTCTGCCAGTTCTTCGGTCCGTGCCTGCACTCGTTGCTCTAAGGTCGCGGTTAGTTGCTCAAGTTCAAAGGTGCGCTGGCGCAGAGCCTCCTCTGCCTTCTTGCGCTCGGTGATGTCGAGACCGTAGACGTTGGTGTAGCCTTCCGCAGGAAATGGGGTCATCGAGACGGAATAAGACCTTCCGCCCAGCTCCATCTCCTGCGTTGTCTCCCCTACCTCTGCCATGGCCTGTTCGACGAGCGGCAGGAGCGAACCCTGGATTGGTTGGCCGGCCTCGCACCCCCACCCGGGTATCTCCGCAGACGCCGGATTACAGTAAAGGATAGTCCCGTTGGCGGACACCCGCAGGACCGGGTTGGGGTTCTCTTCCGGCAACCGCGCCAGCCAGACCGCCCGCTCAAGGGCCTCGCGCGATGCTTCCTCGGCACGCTTGCGCTCGGTAACCTCCCGCTCCAGGTCCGCTTTGGAGGCAGTCACGGCCTTCAGGTTAATAGTCATTTGATTGAAGGCGCGTGATAAATCGCCGATTTCGTCATTCTTTTTTTCTTCGATAATAACATCAAGATTGCCGGAGCCGATGACGGCAGTACCGGCGCGGAGCGTCACTATCGATTTCAGGATGCGGCGGTAAGTGAGCATATAGCTGGCCAAAAGAAATACACCGAACAGACCCAACATGACATACATAAGCATGCTTCTTGTATTCGTTAGCTGGTCCATCTGCTGGTGTAACAGCCCCGACAACCGTGAGGCATCCGATGCCAGCCCCAGGTTTTGGACCGCCATCCGGCTCCATGAGACCTGGAGAAGAGCCGGGTAAAAAGCTGCACCCTGATTTCGGGATGGGTCTTCCGGGGCAGAGGCCACGCTCTGGAATACCTCTTTCAGCCGGTTTTGATTTGCCTGTATATTGGCGACGAACGCCTGCTGCTCGGGCCTGTCTGCGCGCAGGCCGGCCACTTCTGCGGAAAACGCGGTAAATCTGGATTGCCATCGCTTCAGTTGCTGGCTTTCGCGGTAGATCAGGTAATCATTGGACAAGTAGCTTAGCTCGCTGGCCCCTTGGGCGATTTTTGAGGCTAACCTTTCCTGCTGGGCGGCCTTCTCTACCCGTTGATTCGTGATGATCGCCGACGCCGCAAGAACGACCAGGACAATGCTGAACAGGAGCATGGTTATGATGAATTGCGTTCTGAGTCTCATGCCTTCTCCTTCACCGGAGGATGTTCACCGCTTCAGGCTTTACTGCCTTTAGACCGGCAAGATGGATGTAATTTGTGAAATCCGGAATTGTTTTTTCGGTGGTCAGGTTGTTCTTGATCATCCACCGGGCTTCGTCTTCCATGGCCGTAATGAGCGACTGATCGAGCGAAAGAGAAAATTGGTTTTGCGACCAGACTGTTTCCATATACGAGGCATCCAGGCTTAGCGCTTTCTGTACGATCCCTTTTGCTTCAGCGGGATGGCGGAAGGCATACTCCTCAGCCTGTGCCAGTGACTTAAGGAACCTCCTGACCAGTTCAGGATGCTTTGTGATCCACTCTTCGGTGGAACTTATCAATCCATACTGGGGCTGACTACTCTGCGCCGGCCAGAAAACGGCGTTTGCGCCCAGGCGCCTTTTGGCTAACTCAGCATACGGTTGAGCGGTGGCAATGGCATCAATGTCTCCGTTGACCACAGCGTTCACCCATTCTGGCGGCGTTTTGACGTCAACGAGGGTTATATCCCGCATATTCATGCCATGAAGTTCGAGAAACCTGCCGAGATGGAACTCGGCGATCGTTCTTAAGGTAGTCCCAACCCTTTTTCCCTTGAGGTCTGAAACCTTCTCAATTCCCCGGTCCTTCCGTCCAACAAGATATTCGAACTCGCTTTTGTCGATGCTTCCAATTGTGCGAATTCTTGCTTTCTGGAACGCCCTTCCGACCAGGGGGAACTCGGTTGTCCCCACGGTAATGTCCGTTTCAGCGTTCAACATTCCGTCCAAGGAACCTACTCCGGTATCATACTTCTGTAAAGATACGTTGAGGCCGTTCCGCCTTAAAAAGTGCTGATCTTGGGCAATCCAAAAAAGGGCGGTGGACTCAAACGGCGAATATCCGATGCTGATTGATCCGGTCTTTCCCGAATAGCCCCTGGGCACCCGCGGCCATAAAACCAAAGCTGCCGCCAACACAACAATAACGACTCCGATGATTGCAAAAAAAATTTTCTTATTCATTTCCATGCTTCCTATTTGTTGCTTCAGCAAATAATATGTACCGTTTCGGGCTTGATCGCTTTCAGATCCTCTGCGCAGATGTAATTCCAAAAATTGGGGATTTTTTTCACCGGTACGTTTGTTGGCAATCATCCACCGTGCCTCATTTTCGCGAGAACTCTAACAGATTGCGGATAAATCATTTTTGGATCATCTCCAATTTAGTTGGTCGTTTAGACCGGCCTTCTCGTTGCCCGGGCAA
>CAZIDC010000422.1:0-3320 GCA_964537885.1 uncultured Syntrophaceae bacterium
TGGAGAGGAAGGCTCGAGTTAGCTACGATAGGATAAAACAATTGTGGATGAAATTTTAATAGCCGGATGGTCGGCGGTTCGGAGGTCTTTTAGATGAATACCTGGCAAGCCATTGTTTCAGCTTTAAGGGCGGAGAAAACCGAATACCTGTTCGGTTTGCCCAGTGGAGATCTTTTTTATGATGCCCTTTACGATGTCCCGGAAATCAAGCCGGTTCTGGTAAGGGAGGAAAGTGCGGGGCCCTTTATGGCCATGGGCTATAGCCGGGTTTCGGGCAAGCCGGGAATCTGTTATGCTCCCAGCGGTCCTGGAGTCGCCCATCTGGTACCGGGGGTCTTGGAAGCGCAATCCGCCTGTCTTCCGGTCATCGCCATTGGCTGTAGTTCCAGAAGGGCCAACGCGGGGATGGGCGCCTTTCAGGAAGTGGATCAAATATCCCTCCTGAAGCCCATAACCAAGTGGTGCGAACGGGTCACCGAACCGGAGCGCATTTTCTGGGTGATGCGGCGGGCTTTTTCTTTAGCCGCCAACGGGAAGCCCGGACCGGTGTATCTGGATATTCCCCGTGATGTCGGCGCCCGGGAAACCGGTTTGGAGAAGTACGTGCCCGCCGAATACCCGCTGAAAAGTTCGGGAGATCCCCAAAGAATCAAGGAGGCGGGGGCTCTATTGCTGAAGGCCAGGAGGCCGGTCATTGTCGCTGGGGGCGGCTCGATTAGTTCCCGGGCCTTTGAAGAGGTGAGAAAACTTGCCGAGCTTTTGAACCTTCCGGTTATGACCACTCCCTGCGGGAGGGGGATCATGTCCGAAGAGCATTCCCTGGCTTGTGGATTGGTGGGGCTGTACTTTTCGCAGGTGGGGGAAAAAGTGTATGGGGAATCAGATCTATTGATGACCCTGGGGTCCAGGAACGAAGACTTTCAGTCGGGAGAGCAGAAATTTTTCCCCAGGGGGGCTAAATACATTCAGGTGGACATCGATCCCGATGAAATTGGGCGGAATTGGATCCCCGATGTGGCTGTCGTGGGAGACGTAAAATTAGTGCTGCAGGCCCTTATCAAAGAACTCCAAAAAGGAGGGGCAAAAAAGGGAAAAAGAAACGATCGAATCTCGGAATTGCTGAAGAAGAAAGATGCCTATGAAGCCAAGGTGAAGAGGGAGTGCCGCACGAATTCAGTCCCTATCAAAACGAAGCGGGTCATCCGGGAAATGTATGAAGTCTTTGGAAAGGATACCATTCTGGTAAACGAAAACGGATCCCAGGACCTCTGGTCCTATCACTGGCCCTATTATAAAGTTGGACAAATAAATTCCTGCGTGGCCCCCGGCGAGCAGACCTGCATGGGGGGAGGGTGTTCTGCAGCCATCGGAGCCAAACTGGCCATGCCGGATAAGAATGTGGTGTGCCCTACGGGAGATGGGGCTTTTCAAATGTTCATGAAGGAGCTACCTACAGCCGCGCAGCACCGGGCGCCGGTCGCCTATTTGGTTCTGAATAATTTCAGCCTTGGCTGGATAAAATTTGGCCAGAAGAAGCGGGGAAATCGGTTCATTGCCACCGACTTTACAGTTCAACCCGATTTTGTCCAGGTCGCCCGGGCCAGCCAGTGCTATGGGGAAAGGGTTGAAAAGCCTGAAGACATCCGCCCCGCCCTGGAAAGGGCGCTGAAAGCCACCCGGGAAGGGACACCGGCTGTACTCGACTTTTTCGTAGACGGATGGGACTTTGCCCCCGGGTTCCTGAGATTCTACCAGCGGCTGAGTTGAAGAAAGGCGGCGGTTATGAAGGCCCTTACAATTCGGCCCCATTCCGTTAAGGTTCATGGCAAAGCTAGTTTTCTAATAAAGCAAACACCTATTGTCTCAATCACCCCGCACCGCGGGAGCAAGGGAGGATGTATGAGAACAATCAGCCGGAGTATGAGATCCTGGTCCTTCTATACCCTTCTGGTCGCCTTGGCCATAGTTCTCCCGTTCCAGAACACGTGGTCTGCTGGGGTTACCACCCTATCAGGGCTGGAGGAGACAACAGCTTCTCTGAACGACCCAAGGACGACTTCCCTGCGCCAGTGGCTAAAAGGCGTGGTCGAAAAGGCTGAGGTTCCAGGGGCCTCGCTCCTTATTGCCCAGAGAGGACGGGTTGTCTTCCGAGAGGCCTATGGACTGGGGAATGTCCAAGCCAATAAACCCTTAACCGAGAAAACCGTGGTCCTCATTGCCTCTGCCATAAAGCCCATTTCGGCAACTGGGATCATGAGCTTGGTCGAAGAGGGACGGATCTCCTTGGACGACAAGGTCTCTAAGTACCTGCCCGCCTTCGACCGGCTCAAGCCGGCCAAACCCGGAGGTCGGACCGAATCGCCAACCATCAGACAGCTCCTGTGTCACATCTCCGGCCTGTACGGGCTAGTAGGGGCCAGCAAGACGGGCATGCGGGCGGTGCGGGATTTCTCCCTAAGTTTATCCGAGTCAGTCGACCTCATCGCTCAAGAGGAGCTTGCAGCCGACCCCGGCGTAAAGTTCAACTATGGCGGGGCCAACTTCCAGGTAGCGGCCCGGATCGCCGAGTTGGTCAGCCAGAAGCCGTTTGATCAATACCTGAACGAACGGCTCTTCTCACCCCTGAAGATGGGCCAGTCCTTTTTCAAGCCCGGATCAAGTCAAGATGTGGGCGACTTTGCCATGCCATACAATTACGACAAGGATAAGGGTTTGGTCCCGATTCCGATCTACGCCCCCGATCCGAACAGAAGACTGATACTGGCCAGCGGCGGCCTTTACTCAACCTTGAACGATCTATCCGTCTTCTTGCAAATGCACCTCAACGGGGGCAGCTACGGCCCAAAGAAGATCCTCTCCCAGGCCTCCGTGGAGCAGATGCAGAAAAGACAGACCGGCGCGGCCCAAGCGCCTTACGGCCTGGGATGGTTCATAGGGCGCGCCGATGCCGGAGGGAGGAGCGTCTCGGTCAACCACTCCGGCCTGTTCGGGGCCCTGGTTTGGATCGATATGGACCGCGATCTGATTGGCGTTTTTCTGACTTCGTCCCTTTGGCCGGGGCGGCAGCAACTGTACCAGGAACTGCAGAAGAAAATATTGGAGCTTTTCCCAGCCGGCTCCTGAACTTGTCGGTGACGGGTTTTGTTTGTTCACGAGTAGCTGGTGGGAAGAGACACTCACCAGAGGTCGAAAAGTCTTCGATCCGGGACGTAGATGGAGTAGATTTAAGGATAGAATAGTCTTGGGTTTTGGCCTACGATGGATAATGAGAGTATTAAAATTGACATTTGAAGATGTGACCCCAAGCACCACACACTTTC
>CAZIDC010000423.1:0-3311 GCA_964537885.1 uncultured Syntrophaceae bacterium
ATGCTGAAAGCTAAGTGAAACGAATTTTTCACGCCGGGTTGTCAGCGCCAATCAAAGCAAGCCGTATTACGGTTAGGGTGGGAGGCCGGTTGGGCTCCTGACCCTTGAACCCCAGACTCCTTTCTTCTGAAGGGAGGGGAGAAAACTCCAATGGCCCTTACCCCTTTTCCGCTCCTTTTTTCACCCCTTTCCATCAAGGGATTGGTCCTTAAGAACCGGATTGTCATGCCGCCCATGTGCACATCCATGGCAACGATTGGAGGTGCGGTGACCGATCGGCTCATTGGCTATTACAGGGCAAGAGCAGAAGGCGGAGTGGGGTTGATCGATGTGGAATTCACCTATATCCACCCGGCCGGCAAGGTTTTCGAACATATGCTGGGGATCTATGACGACCGGCTCGTACCGGGACTCAGGCGTTTGACCCAATCCATCCATCAGCAAGGGTCGAAGGTCATTATCCAGATTGCTCATGCGGGCCGAAGGACCCATTCCGATATCACCGGGTGTTTGCCAGTGGCCCCATCTCCCATTCCTCGACTGAACGGGGAAACCCCAAGGGAGTTGAGCTTGCCTGAGATTGAAGAGATGATCCATGCTTATCTCCAGGCCGGGCGGAGGGCCAAGGAAGCGGGCTTTGATGGGGTGATGATCCACATGGCCCACGGTTATCTGATTCATCAATTTCTCTCGCCTCTGAGCAACAAACGGATGGATCGTTACGGGGGAGACTTGGGCGGTCGCTCAACATTCGCTTTGGAAATTCTAAAGGGAATCCGGCAGGAGGTGGGGAACGACTATCCCATCACCTGCCGGCTCTGTGGCGACGAATTTTTAAAAGGAGGAATTGACCTGAAAGAGGCCATTCAGTTCTCCCGGCTCCTGGAAGCCAATGGAATCGATGCCATCGAGGTTTCAGCAGGCACCCATGAAACGCCCCAGGTCCTGTCCGCACCTCCCTATTTCCCTATGGGATTTCTCTCTCATCTTTCCGAGGGGATCAAAAGGGAAGTGGGCATCCCGGTGGGAACCGTGGGGAGGATCCATGACCCCCGGTTGGCTGAGACCCTTTTGCAACAAGGAAAGGCAGACTTTATCGCCGTAGGCCGGGCTCTCATTGCCGACCCGGAATGGCCCAACAAAGCCTACCAGGGAAGAATCGACGATATCTGTCCCTGTATATCCTGCAATCAGGGGTGCAATGACCGGATGTACTACCAGCAGGATGTCAGCTGTACCGTGAATCCAGGCGTGGGCCGCGAGATCACCTTCGCGCTCACCCCGGCCAAAAAGAAGAAAAAGGTTTTGATTCTGGGCGGCGGTCCCGCTGGTTTAGAGGCGGCCAGAATCGCTGGACTGCGGGGGCACAGGGTTTTTCTTTATGAAAAACAGAAGGAATTGGGGGGTCAACTCAAGATCGCCTCGGCCCCGCCGGCCAAAGAAGAACTCGAAAATTTGAGGAAGTTTTTTTTAAGAGAAATCGAGAGACTGGGCGTCAGGGTGCGGTATGGAAAGATTGACCAAAAGGCGATTGCCAAGCTCTTGCCTGATTTTATCGTGATCGCCGTGGGCGGAAAACCGAGGGAACTTGAGGGATCCGGTTTCAGCGACGGAAAAGTCATTTCAGCCTGGGAGGTGCTCTCCGGTCAACAGCCGGTAGGAAAGAGAGTGGTGATTGTGGGAGGCGGCCAGGTGGGCTTGGAAACAGCTGATTTTCTGCTCAACCAGGGAAAAGAGATTATGATCCTCGAAATGTTAAAGCGCTCGGGCCAAGATATGAGCCCAAGGGCAAGAAAGATGGTTCTCGAAAGGCTCTCGCAGAATGGGGTTGAAATCCTGACCGAAGCCAAGGCCATATCGGTAAAAGAAGATGGCGTCATTTACAACCGGGCTGGAGTCGTGGACCAGATCAGGGGGGTGGACTCGGTGATCGTGGCCGTGGGAACGATTCCTCAGGAGGTCGGGATTCGCGGCCTAAAGAAGATGGGACTTCCGATCCGGTGGATCGGCGACTGTTTAGCCCCGCGAAAGGCCTTTGAGGCCATTCATGAGGGTTTCTCAGTTGGAATGGAAATTTAAGGGAGGGGATCGGCGATGCAACCGATGACAATTTCAATACCCACCAAGATCATTTTTGGAGTCGATAGCCACTCGAGGATTCCCGATGAGGTGAGAGCGCTGGGAGGGGATACCGTCTTTTTGGTGACCGATAAAGGAGTCGCCCAAACCGACTTCTTCAAAAAGGTGACCGACCTTCTTCATTCATCGAAGATCGGTTTTGAGACCTTCGATGACGTGGAAGCGGATCCCAGTGATCAGACTGTGGAGAAGGCTTTCAACCTGTTTCAGAAAGGGAAAGCAACGGTTCTTCTGGCCGTGGGGGGTGGAAGTCCGATGGACACAGCCAAGGCGGTTGGGATTCTTGCCACCAATGGGGGAAGAATTCATGACTACGAGGCAGTCGATCGGATCAAGATCCCGCCCCTCCCGCTGATCGCCGTTCCGACGACAGCGGGAACGGGTTCCGAGGTTTCCGGTACATCCGTGATCACCGATACGCAAAGGGGGCTCAAGATGTCGATCCGCCATGCCCGCTTCAATCCGGCTCGGGTGGCCATTTTGGAACCTCTCGCTTTAATTTCCCTCCCCGCCTCCGTGGCGGCTCATGCCGGGATGGATGCTTTCGTCCACGCCTTGGAATCCTACGTTTCCCTCCAATCCAGCCCCCTAACCCAGGGGATCACTCTCCACGCCATCCGGCTGATTGCCGAAAGCCTACGGCCTTTTGTGGCGAACCGCGGCAACTTAGAGGCCGGAGCAAACATGCTATCGGGAGCGGCGATGGGAGCCATTGGCTTCACCAATACCGGTGCCGGAAATGTCCATTGCCTGGCGAGATTTGTGGGAACCTTCTTCCATGTTCCCCACGGTCTGGCGAATGCAGTCTGCCTGCCCTATGTCGCGGAGTTTAACATGATTGCCTGCCCGGAGAAATTTGCTCGTGTGGCCCAGGCCATGGGCGTTCAGATCGATGGCCTGACATCCTTGGAAGCGGCAAGATCAGCGATTTCAGCCATTAAAGCCCTCTGTGAGGATATCGGCATTCCCCGCAATCTGAAAGAAATCGGAGGAAAAGAAGAGGCGATTCCCAGGATGGCTCAACTGGCCTTCCAGGCGAACTACAACCGATGGAATCCCCGCTACACCACAGAGGAAGATTTTGTAAAACTCTTTCGTAGGGCGATGGGATGAAGAGGGGGATTTTTTAAGACCTTCCTGCAGGCTCTTGGCCTCTTTACGGAATCAATAAA
>CAZIDC010000424.1:0-3305 GCA_964537885.1 uncultured Syntrophaceae bacterium
AGTTGGCGGCCGCTTTCGGTTAGAAAGTTATGGGCAATCATGGTTTCCAGTTTTTCCGGGGTTAATTTCGTTTCTTGCTGGGTTTCTTCCAGATTGACGATCATATCGGCGTCATAGACTACTTTAAAATTTAAGGTCTCTTCGGTCCGGGGATGATGGTGGTGGCCGATGATGTCGCATACTTCCTCGAGTAGTAACGGATTGGCGCCCAGTTTATTTAAGATCTCACGGGCAATGGGCGGGCCCTCCTCTTCCTGATAGCTGGCGGCGGTACTCTGATGTTTTCTTTCCGCTTCGTGAATCCCGATGTCGTGCAGATAAGCAGCGGAGAGAACGATGGCCGGGTCTCCTTTTTCTTCTTTGACAATTTGCTCCGCATACCGGGCCACTTTCGTGGCATGGCCGATCCGTTTAAAATCCTGCTTAAAATAATGTTTCATCTCGATCGCCACCCGGTCCTTCAGCAGTTCGTTCTTCTGGGCCAGGAGCTCCGGGGGCAACTCCCCCAAACATTGTTCGGCAAACTTGCAATAGGCGGCGCAGCCAAAATCCATCCTGGGGTTGACCATCTTGTGCCCGCATTTTTTGCAGCGGCGGGTTGACTCATCTTTAAAGAATTCCACCGGATTGTCGCAAACGGGGCAGGGAGCTTCGAAGATGGCTCCTGGTTTCCAATAGCGGCTGTCTTGTCCTGGGCATCTCATCTTTTTCCTCCATTTTTTTAACCGCCGAGAGCGCGGAAAACGTCGAACCGAATTCCTTATCTGGGTTTATCATAAAACGAAACGAAAAAGGGAACCTTGACTCAAGTCAAGAAATTAAAAATTATTGATTGCATCAATCCCGGTCCTTTCCAGAATTTCTCCCAGGCGCTCGCCCTGGTGACAGTGCTTCTGATAATGATCCAGCCATCGGTCAACCATCTGCAATGCTTCTTCCAACCCATAGATTCCAGGGATTTCCATAGCCAGCCGGGGATGGCGGCCCAGCTTCCCTCCTACCAGAATGCGGTACCCCCGCTCCTTTTCCCGGAGGGTCCCGGTGGGGCAGACCTTAATACACTGGCCGCAGGAAAGGCACTTGGAGAGATCCAATACAGGCCCCCCATCCTGAAGAGAAAGGGCGTCTTCCCGGCAGGCCTCAACGCAAGCCCCACATTGACTGCAGGGTTCATCGGAAACATAGGGCCTCCGGGCTCCGAGCAGCCCTAAGTCGGCAATCTGAGGACGGGAGCAAGCGTTGGGGCAGTCGGAGATGGAGAGGCGAAACTCATGATGCAGCTTCAGGGGGCCGTTGACCCTTTCCTTTAAAAACGATTTCAGATTCCTCCCGGCGAGCCGCTCTTCGATCTTCTGCGGCAAGTCATCGCCGATGACCGCTCGATTCGGGCAGCCGCCGGGTCCAAAACAGGTCTCCACCTGGTAGCCCTTCACTTCATCTTCCATCTTATTAAGAAACCGTTGCTGGCAGGTTTTTACATGTTCCAGGCTGACCTCGCCGGCCCCGCAGCGGGCAGCTTCCTCTTCCACTCTCTTCCGCACCCGTTGGCGGACGAAGAAGGGAACTTTAGAAACAGCCTGGTTGGCCTCTTCGGACCATTTCATTTCCTACCCCCCTTGCTCCGACACCCTTTTTTAATGTACTTCCCTTGATCCTTTGGTCCCTCGAATCCTTTTATCATTTTAACCTTATTTCTCTTTTTTGTGGAGGGCCTTGACTTAAGTCAAAAGATGGCGATAATTCCTCTTAAAGGAGAATTTCATGAAATTGATCAGCCAGATTGCCAGCGTCCCTCTGTTTCAAGGGCTGGCCCGGAAGCAATACGAAGACCTGGCCATGATCGTAGTGGATCATGTATTCAAGCGGGGGCAGAGTATTTTTGGTGAGGAGGATGAAGCAACTGGGTTTTATGTTGTCATCTCCGGGAGGGTAAAGATATTCAAACTTTCAACGGAGGGGAAAGAACAGACTTTGCATATCTTCGGCCCCGGGGAGCCTTTCGGGGAAGTGGCCGTCTTTACCGGAAGGCGCTTCCCGGCCAATGCCGAGGCACTTGAAGAGACTCGCGTCTTCTTCTTCCCCCGGAAAGAATTTATCGAGTTGATCCGAAAAGATCCTTCTTTGGCCCTGAACCTGCTGGCGGTCCTCTCCCAGCGTTTGCGCCGGTTCTCTGCTCTGGTTGAAAACCTATCCCTGAAGGAGGTTCCCGGGAGACTGGCGGCCTATTTGTTGTATTTAGGGGAGGGGAAAAAGGAAGCAAACGATCTGACCTTAGAAATATCCAAGAACCAGTTGGCCAGCCTCTTGGGGACCATTCCGGAAACGTTATCCCGCATTCTGGCCAGGATGACGCGCGAAGGATTCCTCGAGTCGAGCGGGCAGCGGGGGATCAGGATATTGAACCGAACGGGCCTGGAAGAACTGGCCAGCGGCGGAAGGCGTCTATCCTAAAAGGCCGCTCAAGCCCGCCCGGCATCCCGTGCGGCTTTGATCAAGGGCGGAAAACTGTAAGTCGGCAATGAGCATCCTGGAGCCAGGATAAACTTGGTTGGGCCAGCCTGTCCAAGGGCTGATTGGACCTGGCGGCGGATGACCCCGGCCGATATATAGGGAAATTTAACGTGGTCAATGCCGGCTACGAGAGTAAGCGAAGTTTTCTGACGAGCCTCGGCAATCGTCGGGCCGCCGTTCAGGTCCGCCCAGGAGATGGCCTTAACCGGGTAATCCAGGAGGCGGTCGAAGTATAACTTTTCTCCATGGGCGTGGAGAATGTGCCCTTCTCCTTTTCCGCGGATGGCCTGAAGAAAGGCCAGGTCGAAGGGGCGCATGAATTTCTCGTATTGCTCAAGGGTTACGCTTTCAGCCGTGGCCGGGACTGAAAAAAAGATCCCGGCGGATCCCCGCTCCAGGCTGGCCAGGGCATATTGAATGAGGTTGGCATTGACGATCTTAAGGGCCTCCAGCAGAACCTCGGGGTGGTCGGTCATCAGCCCCGGCAGCGCCTCTTTGACTAAGTTGCGCCGGATGGTGTTCCAGGCGTTGAAAACTGTGTCAACAAAGAGGGCCTTGCCCCGTAGAGCTTTGGCGATTAAATCGATGGCTTGCAGTTGATTGCCCATGGGGGTTTTGTTTACATCGAATGGGGTAAGCCGGCCAACGTCAGCAGGGGTCGCCATGACCTCCATCCCTTCCGGCATCGGGTAATCGTAATCGTTCATGACCTTAAGAAAATCAAGATCGTATGCTTCGAAAAACTCGAGATGGACCTGGGCGGCCCGTTCGGGCGAGGCATGCTGGTTGCCGAA
>CAZIDC010000425.1:0-3304 GCA_964537885.1 uncultured Syntrophaceae bacterium
TGGCCCTGATGGTTACGGCCCGGATGGCCGGATTAAGCCCGGGAACATCTCCGCCCCCGGTCAGAATCGCGATGACCCCTTTTTTCCTTTTAATGTCGGCCATAATCTGGCTCCTCCGTATTGAAAAAAATAGGTTTTCTCCGCTGTTCCCAATAAATATTAGAATCATCTCCAATTTAGTTGGTCGATCACACCAACCTTCTCGTTGCCCGGGCAAAAGAGCAGGCGCCGAAGACAAAAAGGGCCGGGATCAAACCTTCCCCTTTTCCTCCTTCTTCCTTTCCGCAAAGAGACGCGGGGGGAAAGGGATAGCTCGGCAACAAGGCGCAGAAGCCCGCATTGGGGAAAGAGGAACCACCGCCTTTTTTGGCGAGGCGAATGCTTTTTTGCCCGGGCAGGGAACCACTTGGCCATACGAGTCTTCTATCCATATATTATAACCTCACGCCTTACGCCTTTATCTTTCCGGCACGTGCCCTGAATAATATTTCAAGCCCATCCGCTTCAGTTTTTCCAGGACATGCGGGTAGAGGATGACCTCTTCTCTCTCGATTTCACTGTGCATTCTCGGGTCAATCTTCCAGATCGTGCTGTAAAGCCGGTCCATTGACTCTTTTCCGGAAAAGGAAAGCATTACCGCGGGGTGAACGCTTACTCCGGCCTTGACCAAATTTCTCAGGGCGGCCAATTGGAGCTGGAAACCTTTTGGATCGGCTCCGGTCAGGCGGGTAAATTCTTCTTCGGTGCATCCTTTTAACGAAACCCTGGCATGCACGAACGGATAGAGGGCCAATTCCTCGGCATAGGTTTCATCTTCACCGAGGAGGATGCCGTTCGTCTCCAGGATGAAACGAATCCGTTTATTCTGAAGGACGTTTAGAAGTTTGAAAAGGTGGTCCCGGCCGATGGTTGGCTCTCCCCCGCTGATGCGGATTTGCCGGACGTTGGTTTCTTTAATGAGCAGGCGAATCTTTCCGGCTACATCATCCGGGGTCAGCCATTCTCCGCTTTCCCGGCCTTCGAGAATCGCCTCGCTGCGGACCCAGCAAAATTTGCAGGTTAACCCGCAGCCCGCGCAATCCGCCGTAATGATTCCCCCGTACCAGCGGTCATGGCGGAACCGGTAGTACTTCTTAAGATCCCCGCCAATTCTTTTCCGCACCACGAAATTTTCTATCTTCCGGTGCCTTTCAACCGGGTCATAGGCCATGGAATTACTCGCTCTCGCTAATTTCGTCGGGGAGTTCATCCACGTCCCCTTTTTCGACCGGAAAATGGGCACAGAGTTTCTCTCCGATCCTGCGGATGCCCTGGCATAGCCCTTCGCAAAACTGACCTTCCCGGAAGCACTTTCCCATCTCTTCTTTTACATCTTCCCAGTAATTATCGGGAACGACCCGGTGGATCCCTTCGTCCCCCACGATGGCAAATTTTCTGTGATCCGTCGCCAGATAGATGAGCACGCCGTTGCGATGTTTCGTCCGCGTCATCCCCATCCGGATAAAAAGCTTTTTGGCCTTTTCGAGGGTATCTTCTTGGGACCGGCGATCCAGGTGAATGCGGATCTCCCCTGAAGTGCAGTCTTCCGCCTTGCGAATTTCATCCATGATCCGCTGCTGCTCTGCCGGAGAAAAAAATTTTTGCGGATGCTTTTTCCAGAACATAAATTTACCAATCGCCGCTTGCCCCGCCTCCTCCGAAATCCCCGCCTCCGCCGGAAAACCCTCCTCCTGAGTCGCCAAAAGAAGAGCCGCTGCCAAAAAAGCCGCCGCCTGTGGTCCAGCCGGTGGAATCTCCCGAATAAAAATGCCTCCTTCTCCTCATAAAATTCAAGAAAGCAAAAATTCCGAAAAAGAGGACTAACGGGAGGAAGGACCACGGGGGAAAAGATTGGGAACGTCTGCCCTTTTTCTTGGGAGCCTTGTATTCCCCTTTGGTGGCCGCCATCATGGCTGTGATTCCGGCATCGATCCCCTGGTAAAACTGCCCGGCTTTAAACCGGGGGGTAATCTCATCCCGGATAATAGAACCAGCCAGTCCATCGGGGAGGGCCCCTTCTAATCCATAGCCCACCTCGATCCGCAGCTTGCGATCGGCTTTGACGATGAGCAGAATGGCGCCGTTGTTCTTCCCCTTCTGCCCGATCTTCCATTTTTCGGCTAAGCGGATGGAATAATCATCAAGGCTGTCTCCCTCAAGAGAAGGAATAAGAAGAACGGCAATTTGGTTGGTTGTCTCCCGTTCGAAAACAGCAAGTTTCTGCTCAAGAGCCGCGATTTCATTTCGGGTTAAGGTGCGGGTTTGGTCGGTAACCCGCCCTTCCGGCCTGTCCGGAACCTCTAAGGTCAAAGCCGGAACGGCCCAAAAAATCCCCATCAGCCAGAGAAGGATAAAGGTAGCAACCCTCCTCAAAATTTCACCGTGGGGGCTTTCTTCGCGCCGGCCTCCGCCTCAAATAAGGGAATCCGCTCAAACCCAAACAGTCCGGCAAATAAGACTCCGGGGAAAATGCGAATTTTTTTATTGTAATTCAGGACTGACTGATTAAACCGCCGGCGTTCCACGCTGACGCGGTTTTCCGTGCCTTCCAGTTGGTCCTGGAGTTTCATAAAATTCTGGTTGGACTTTAGCTCGGGGTAACGTTCCACCACCACCATTAATCGCCCTAAAGCACTGTCCAATCCCTGAGCGGCCTGCAGGGACTTGCTGATATCCCCGGACTGGCGTGCTTCTCCCCACTGGCTGCGCAGGCGGGTTACTTCTTCCAGAATGCTCTTTTCCTGAGCCGCGTATCCTTTAACGGTCTCTACCAGGTTGGGGATCAGATCGGCCCGGCGCTGGTACTGATTCTCGACCTGAGCCCAGGCGGTCTTGGCTTCCTCCTGGGCGCTCACCAGGCCGTTATAAATTCCGAATCCACCAATGACCAAGACCCCGACGATCACCAACGGAATGAGAACCACCAATGCCTTGTTCATGGAATTCCCCCCATCCAAGAAAAATGTTTTTCCTGAAAATCATTCATAATCTAACACGGCCCAAGCATTATTTCAACAAAGCTTCTACATCCTCCCCCCATTTGACTTCCGGCAAACATTCCATTATTTTAATATTGATGATTGCGTAAAAAGTCTGAAAAGACGTTTTTCTGTCATTCCGGCGAAAGCCGGAATCCAGGGTTTCCTGTGAAAACAGGAATCCAGATTCATATATTTCTGGACCCCGGCTTTCGCCGGGGTGACGATCTAGTTTTTACGAGATCATCAATATTCGTAAGGAGCAAGGCAGAGGGGAATTTTTTATC
>CAZIDC010000426.1:0-3301 GCA_964537885.1 uncultured Syntrophaceae bacterium
CGCCTAAGGCGGAGGCCGATCTGGCCGCCAGGCCCTGGAATCCCTCGGCCCTGGTGACATACCTTTCTTCAAAGAACTAAAGTGTTACCTTTTCTCTAATTTTATTCATTTTACCACGAATATAGCATGCGCCGCCATTTTAGGGTAAATCCCTCCAGCCCTTGCCACCCCCCGTTTTTTTAGAATCCTACCTCTGTCATGGTTCAGGCGGGGCAGAAGCACTTGAAAATTTTTCTGATCATGATAATTTACCTTTATTGGGTTCCTAATTCTTGCAGTTGAAAAAGTTTGTTGAGAATTCATTACCAAGGGATACGTAACTATTAAGGAGTCCTGAGTTGAAAAAGGATGAAGATTTTAAGGCCATATTCTATCCACGCTCCATCGCTATCGTGGGCGTCCCGAGGGGTTTTAAACCCGGGAAAGTTTTTCTCCAGGGGTTGCTCGACCAGGGGTACGAAGGTAAAATTTTCCCCGTCAATCCCGGGGCAGAATTTATCGATGGGCTTCGGGCCTACTCCTCCCTGAAGGAAATCCCCGGCGAGATCGACCTAATGATCATTCTCGTTCCAGCTTCCGAGGTTCTATCCATCTTCGATGAATGCGGACCCAAGGGAGTCAAAGCAGCGGTCATTTACTCATCGGGGTTTGCCGAGGGGGGAGAGAAAGAAGGAAGAAGACGCGAGGGGGAGCTTTTACAAATCGCCCGGCGCATGAATCTGCGGATCATCGGCCCTAACTGCATGGGAATCTATCACCCCCAAAACAAAATGGCTTTCTTCCCGGGGATGTCAAAGGTTTCCGGAAAGGTGGGAATGATCTCGCAGAGCGGCTCGCTGGCCATCCTCCTCAGTCGCCTGGCTGAGCCGCGGGGGGTTCATTTCAGCAAGATCATCAGCTCGGGGAATGAGAGCGACCTAAATAGTTGCGATTTCCTGGAATACCTGGGAGAAGACCCGGAGACCCACGTGATCGGGGCGTATGTAGAAGGGATAAAGAAAGGCCCGGCCTTTTTGCGCGCCCTGCGGACCGCTTCCGCGAAAAAGCCGGTCATCCTATGGAAGGCCGGGCGTACTTCCGGGGGATCGAGGGCGGCTTTCTCGCATACCGGCTCTCTGGCCGGTTCGAGAGAAGCCTGGAAGGCGTTGGAGAAGCAGGCTGGCGTTCTCACGGCCAGGAACCTGGAAGAATTTCTGGATTTTCTCCTGACCTTTTATTACCTACCCGGGAAGGCAGGAAAACGTCTGGCCATCCTTTCCGGGCCGGGGGGGCCGGCTGTTTCCGCGGCCGATGCCTGCGAAGAGTTTGGGCTGCAAATGGCCCAACTGCAGGAGGAAACCCGTTCCCGGCTCAAAAAAATCCTTCCCCGGACTGGAACGAGCGTCAACAATCCCGTAGACCTGGGATTGGCTTCTGTCTTCGAGGTAGATCTATACAGGAAGGCGGCGGAGTGCGTGGGTCTTGACCCCGGCGTGGATGCACTCGTTTTCCAGGGACAGGGGGCGACCCCGGAGCTCGATATCCAGTACGCTACCCTGTTGATTGAGGCCAAGCGAAAAATCCCCAAGCCCTTCCTGGCCGTTGCCGTAGGAGGTCCAAACCTGGCGACGGAATCAGGGAAGGCCCTGGTTAAAGCCGGTATCCCGGTCTATCCTTCAGCCGAACGGGCCCTTTGGGCTTATGCCAATCTATACCATTACGGGCAAAGAAAGGGATGAAAATATCCTCCCTTCCGAATTAAAACTCTTTCGATGCTTTAAAAACTGAGAAGATAGCAAAAACCCTAACTTTTGCCTGAAGGCACGAACCCCAATATATAGACAAAAAAGGGCCGAGCCAAAATGATCCTGAAATCCTTAATTGTTTTTCTTTTCATCTTTTTCCCGCCTTTCGATTTCCCTTTCTTTATGTAATCTTTAGTTGACATCTTTCCCCTGCCAGGGTAAATTACCCTCGCCTATCGAACGTCCCATGCCGGAGGGCTGCAAATGAAAAGCCGA
This sequence comes from uncultured Syntrophaceae bacterium, assembly GCA_964537885.1. Lineage (GTDB taxonomy): Bacteria > Desulfobacterota > SM23-61 > SM23-61 > SM23-61 > CAZIDC01. The sequence continues at coordinate 2,001 of CAZIDC010000426.1, forward strand.
GAATTTTCTTGAAAAATCCCTCCTTCGAATGCCGATGTATTCACCGGTCTGCATGAATTGGTTCTCGAAAATTCCCATGTGGGATTGTCGTATCCGACTCAGATGGGACCATCCGGTATATGAATAAAAGGTACGTGGGCGGACTATTGAACAGATTCCCAGGAAAGAGATACCTTTTATCGCAGCGATAATCGTTTGCATGTTCGTTTTAATCTTTTCCCCCAGAATCACCCTTTTCTTACCCCAGCTTTTGCGTAATTGATACGAGGAGAAAATATCACGGTGAAAGCCATCGTTAAATCGGAACCCGTTGTCGGCATCGAGGTCATGGAACGGGAAATTCCCAAACCCGAAGCGGGGGAGGTTTTGATTCGCGTGGAGGCGGTCGGGATCTGCGGAAGCGATGTGCACATCTACGAATGGACACCCGGATATGAATCCATCGCCAAGTACTTTCCGCGAATCATCGGACATGAATTCTCGGGAGAGATCGTTGAAATCGGATCGAGTGGAGCGAGCAAATTCCAAACCGGAGAAAAGGTAACCAGTGAGACCTGCAAGAGCTGCGGCCAATGTTTTTATTGCAAGCTGGGAAAAGGGATTATTTGCCAGCACCGGTACGAATTCGGGCGGATCGGCTTTGAACGGGATGGCGCTATGGCTGAATACGTCGTTGTGCCCGAGGATTGTTTGCACCGGATTCCGCCCGAGGTGAGCATGGAAGAAGCCGCCATGACCGAACCGGCGGCCGTGGCTCTGGGAGCGGTGGAACGGGGGAGCTTTTTCCCGGGAGACCCGGTCGTTATTGTTGGGCCCGGGCCCATTGGATTGATGATTCTTCAAATCTGTAAAGCCAGGGGAGCCGGTTCGGTCGGCGTCGTCGGCCTGGAGGCGGATCGAACCCGACTCGAAGTTGCAAAGGAGTTAGGTGCGGATTATGTACTTACCGGCAGGCCGGAGGATAATCTTAAAATCATTATGGAATCGACCCAGGGGTTAGGAGTGGCCACGGTCTTCGAGGTCAGCGGATCCGCAAAGGCGGCTGCTTCAGGCCTGCCGATGCTTAGACGCACGGGGGAAATGGTTTTGGTCGGGATCTACCCGGAGGCGATACCCATCGATGCGACCTTTCAACTGGTACGCCCGATGAAAACGATCAAAGGGAGCTATGGCGGAGCATCCCTGGATTGGGACCGGATCTTAACCTTGGTGCCGGCAAAGAAAATCAGCCTGAAGCCCATCATTTCGGAAATTATGCCTTTGGAGAAGGCGGAGCAAGGGTTTCAAAAACTCTGCCGAAA
>CAZIDC010000427.1:0-3288 GCA_964537885.1 uncultured Syntrophaceae bacterium
TTGAAATGCTCGAACAAAAGGTTTTTGCAATCCAGAAGGGACCGGCAGATAAGATCCTGATAGAAAAGAAAGAACGACGATTGACGTTGATCTTAAGGGGCGAGGTGCTCAAGACCTACAAAATAGCCTTGGGGGGAAACCCGAATGGTCCAAAAGAAAGGCAAGGCGATAACAAAACCCCGGAGGGAACCTACGTTATCGATTCAAGAAACAAGGACAGCCGTTATCACCTATCTCTTCATATTTCCTATCCAAACGAGAAAGACAAAAAGCGAGCAAAAGAACTTGGTGTTTCTCCGGGCGGAGACATCATGATCCACGGCATTAAGAATGGTTTCTCTTGGGTTGGTGATTTCCACACAGAGGTTGACTGGACGAAAGGGTGTATTGCCGTTACGGACGAAGAAATAGAGGAAATTGAAAAGTTAGTGCCAAATGGTACGATTGTTGAGATAAGGCCATAGAAGGCCGCATAACTTATCGTTCCACCGAATCGCGTAACGCTCCTGGTGAACTTTTTGTTATGCTACATTTCAACCCGTAATTCTTAGAATATCATCTTTGTAAGGCTATTTAGTAGGTGTACTTGTTGTTTTGAAAGGGTGTATGAATCCTCTGTTTAACCATCATTCCGCTTTTCCGAGCAAAAATGCAGATATGCTTCGTATCTCCTAACCCCCTAAACAAATAAGCCCCAGCCGATTAAACTGGGGCTTTTTCTTTTGTTCTCTTCCGCAATCCTCCGGCAACTCTGGGAGAGGTTTTCTTTTTTTAGTTCCGGCTATACCGGCTTAGGGCTTCATATGCCGGAAATGAGATCGCTTAGATTGCGGTTCAATTCAAGGAATCGGTCCTTTAATTCGGTTTGTTCCACCCATGTTTTGGATTCCAGTTTACCCTTCTTTCCTCGAAGCTGTCCAAGCTTGGATTCCATATCGGTAAGAAGGTCAGCCCAATCGATGGGGGGAGCGGCTTTTCCCGGGTAGGCCACCCGCTTAAGCTCTCTCCCGGGCTTCAAGGTTATTTCTTCAAGATGCTCAGGGATGAGGACCTCAAGCCCGAAACGTTTTTTAATGAGGCCGGCGAGTATTTGTTGGGCGGAAAACTCCCCATGGACGAGGAAAACTTGCATATTGCGGGATCGGATGTGGCCCAACCATTCTAATATCTGGCTTTGACCGGCGTGAGCGGAAAATCCGTTGATCGTGAACACCCTGGCCCTTACGGCAATTTCCTCGTGAAAAAGGTGAACCATGTCCAGTCCATCAACGATTTTGCGGCCGGTGGTTCCTTGGGCTTGGAATCCGACGAAGACCACGCTGGCCCCCTCCCGCCAAAGATTGTGCCGCAAGTGATGCCGAACCCTTCCCGCATCCGCCATACCGCTGGCCGCAATGACGATGGCCGGCCCGGAAAGGTTATTAATGGCCATGGACTCTTCAGTGGTCTCGGCAAAACGCAATGCCGCCAAGGATAAGGGGTCTTCTCCGGCCCGTAAAAGTTTTTTGGTGGCCTCATCAAAATACTCCGTATAATGCCGGAAAATCTCGGTAGCCCGGATAGCCAGGGGGCTGTCCAAATAAACCGGCATACCCTTGGGAAGTTTTCCATCTTTGGCTAAAAGATGGAGCGAATAAATGATCTCCTGGGTCCTTTCTACGGCGAAGGCCGGGATAATTACCTTTTCTCCGCGGGTATAGCTGTATCCAATCGCTTCGGCAAGTTCTTTCAAACTGTCTTCCACATTTTTATGATCCCGGTCCCCGTAGGTTGACTCAAGGAAAAGAAAATCAGCGGCTTCGATAAGTGATGCGTCTTCCATCAAAAGTTGGGCTGGCCGGCCAACATCCCCGGAAAAGACTAATTTATTCCTTGAGCCATTTTTTTCCACCCAGAGTTCGATCATCGAAGCGCCGAGAATGTGTCCCGCATCCTTAAAATTGACTTTCAGGCCCGGCCAGGGTTCGAAGGGTTCATCGTAGGATTTGACTGCAAAAAGCGGGAAGGTTGCCTCGGCATCTTTCTGGGTGTACAAAGGCTGGATATGTTTTTGCCCATGCCGCAGGTGTCTCTTACTCTTCCATTTAGCTTCCATTTCCTGAATATGGGCGCTGTCGAGGAGCATGATTTCCAGCAAATCCCGGGTCGGCGGGGTGGTGAAAATCCGGCCATGGAATCCTTTTTGAACCATTCGGGGGAGGAGGCCGGAATGGTCGATATGGGCGTGGGTGATGAGGAAAAATTCTATTTTATCGGGCTCGTAAATATCAACATCCCAGTTGCGCTTTTCGATTTCGGAGCTCCCTTGATGCAAGCCGCAATCGACGGCAAACCGATGGACGCCGGTCTCCAGGATGAAACACGACCCCGTTACCGTTCTTGCCGCCCCCATGAATTTAATTTTCATTTCCGCTTCCCTCGGATTATTCTGTTGATCCTGAAGTCAAAAGTTTAGGCCATACCCAGGTAGCCGCAGTCCCGCCCGGGCGGGATTAGCCTGCGAAGGAGGTACCCAAGAGACGCAAAAATAAAATCGTCCCCTTTTCCCCATCCTCAAACCTTAGCGATTTTCCCTCCATCAATGGGGACGGAGGCCCCTGTTATAAAGGAGGATTCGTCGGAGGCCAGGAAAAGAGCCAGATTGGCGATCTCTTCGGGCTTGGCCATACGGCTCATGGGTGCCTTTTTAGCGTTTTCTCGAACGGCATTTTCCAGGGCTTCTCCCTTGAGATTCCCGCTGCGATCGATGAAGACCCGGATCATGGGAGAGTCAATACTTCCAGGGCAGATGCAGTTTACCCGAATATTGTGCGCAGCGAGATAAACCGCCAGCGACATCGTGAGGGTGACAAGCCCGCCCTTGGCCAGCGAATAGGATGGGCTCCACGGCGATGCGCGCAGTCCGGAGACCGATGAGGTAAAGAGAATAGCTCCCCCTCCTGACTGCTTCATGTGGGGGACGGCGAATTTGGTGGCAAAAAAACAGCCCTTGACGTTTATCGCCATGGCCCGGTCAAACGTTTCCTCCTCGGTCGTTTCCAAAGTTCCCGGGCCTGGTGTGCCGGCGTGATTCCATAAAATGTTCAGCCGCCCATAAGCCTGCAGGGTCGTATCAACCAACTTGCGCATATCGGCCACCTTACCGCAATCGACAGGGACAAAAACCGCCACCCCGCCGGCCTCCTTTACCAATTTAACGGTCTCCTGCCCGCCTTGGGGATCAATGTCTCCCACCACCACCTTTGCCCCCTCGCGGGCAAACAACACCGCCCCGGCGCGACCCGACCC
>CAZIDC010000428.1:0-3286 GCA_964537885.1 uncultured Syntrophaceae bacterium
TGGCTGATCGGACCGTTCAGCTGGAGCGGATGAATCGAAAGCTTGTCGCCCTTAACGCCGAGCTCGAAGATTTCACTTACATGGCCAGCCACGAGCTGCAGGAGCCCTTGCGAAGTTTGACTTCCTTTAGTGATCTGCTGCGCAAGGATCTGGGCGATTCGTTGCCTGGGCAGGCGGCAAAGGCCTTGGTCTTCATCACCGATGCGGCCAAGAGGATGCAAACGCTCGTCCTGGGGCTCCTGGAGCTCTCACGGACGGGCCGAGTAGCCAAGAAGAAGGAAAAGGTTTCTCTCAGTGAATGCGCCGACCGGGCCCTCGAGGCGCTAGCCCTCCGGTTGAAGGAGACGGGGGCCCAAATCACGCGCGACAAAATGCCCGAGGTCTGGGGCGATTTCACATTACTAACGGAGCTTTACCAGAATCTTATTGGCAATGCGTTGAAGTTCAGCAATGAGCAGCGCCCGATCATCCGGTTGACTGTCGAGGAGCAGGGGGACGACCAGATCTTCGGGGTAAAAGACAACGGTATCGGCATCGAGCCCAAGTATGCCCAGCAGATCTTCCAGCCCTTCCGGCGTCTACACGGTCGGGCCGAGTATGAGGGCTCGGGCATCGGACTGGCCATCTGCCGGAAGATCGTCGAGCGGCACGGGGGCAAGATTTGGGTGGATTCTGAGCCAGGAAAAGGAGCTCACTTCCGGTTCACGATTTCCCCTAAAAAAAGGGAAGGATGAGGACAGTGGAAGAAGCAAAACCTGCTTTAATTCTATTGGTCGAAGATGACCGGGGCAGTCAGGAGCTGACCCGAAGGGCTCTGGATGAGGGTAAGTTCCGCAATGAGCTGCGCATCGTCGAGGATGGCGAGGAGGCTCTGGCCTATCTTTTTCGCCGCGGGAAATACAAGGACCCGGCCACCTCGCCTACGCCTGATTTATTACTGCTTGACCTGAACTTGCCCCGAGTGGATGGCCGGGAAGTTTTGGAGCAGGTCCGGGCCGATTCGAAGCTGTGCCGGATGGCCGTGGTGGTTTTGACGACATCGCGGCAGGAGGAGGATGTTCTGCGGTCCTACGAACTGGGGTGCAATTCTTTTATCACTAAACCGGTGGACATGAACCAGTTCATGCAGGTCATCCAGGCACTGGAAAGATACTGGTTTCAGATTGGGGTCCTACCGCCTAAAACGGAGTGAGCCATGAAAAAGAGAACATTCAGCATCCTGGTCATTGACGACGACCCGGCGGATGTCGAAATCTTGCGCCGCCTTCTTGAACAAATCGAGGGTTGGAAGATCCAGTTTCTGGTCTGCAACGAGGCGGGGGCGGGGCGTGCGGAAGCCTTGCGCTGCCAGGTGGATTTGATCTTCCTGGACTACTTACTGGGGGCAGAGACTGGGCTCGAAGTCTTCCACGAGATCCGCGAGGGAGGCTGCACTCTGCCGGTGATTATGTTCACCGGCCATGGCAGTGAGGAGGTCGCAGTCCAGGCCATGAAGGACGGGGTCTCGGACTATCTGGTCAAGGGGCGGATCACCCCTGACAGCTTGCGTCTGGTCATTTCAAATGCCGTTCAGAAGTACAAGATGCAGCAGAAAATCGAGGAGCAGCACAAGGCTTTGCTTGACGCGGAGCACCAGCGGGTGATGTTGGAGAGTGTTGGCGCGGCCTGCCATCACTTCGCCCAGCCCCTTACGATAATGCTGAGTTATCTGCAAATGCTCGCCAAGGGGGAGGGGATCGACGAGTCCACAAAAAAACTCATGCTTGAGCAGTGCCTGAAAGCTGGTGAGATGATGAAAATGATTTTAAATAAGTTCCAGCAAGTACGAGAGTACCGGACTCTACCCTATCTGGAAGACTTCAAAATCCTGGACATTGGCCTTGACTCGATCTACGGCATTCCCGGGATCATCGAGGAGGAAATTAAACACAAGCCGAGGACTGAAAATCAGTGAAAGAGCGCTTCACCTCACTAACCTGTCGTCCCGATGATAAGGGAGAAACCCAAGTGGAAGACTTACAAGGATGAGAGTACCGATGCGGGGCACAGGGGCGGACCAACTTGCAGAAGTGCATACAGCGGACCGGTTTCGGCCGCCGCTGAGGTCAATCATTAGGCAGGGCGTCGGGAGTCCACCATGCTGATTTTAGCTTTTGTCCTCAGCCTCTCTGTCGTTGTCTTGGGTGCGCTGGGCATCGTCTCACCTTTGATGCTACTCGGCGTTGTTCGGAAGTTCGAAAGCCCCGCTGGGATTTATGCTGCGGCGGCTCTCCGCATCATGCTGGGGGTAGCGCTCTTTCTCTCCGCGCCTACCTCGCGCGTTCAAGAGGTGGTCCGCATCCTTGGTATCATCATCTTTGTGGTGGGTATCATTACGCCCTTATTCGGGATCGAGCGCTTCCGTAGGCTTCTCAATTGGTGGTCTGAGCGGGGACATGTCTTCATGCGTGTCTGGGCTGGGTTCGCCCTCGGATTTGGTCTCTTCTTGGCATACGCCGTGATGCCCTAACTTGCGTGCTGGCTAACGCCGTTTAGAAGTTAGTTGCCCGCGACTTTCAGCCGAGATATTTCAGATTTTTCCATCTATTTTTTACTTGCATTTTGGGGGCCCAAAAGGGTCGATATCTAAACCATTTAGGCAATAATTTTACATAGAAATGATTGGAAAAGCGAAATAACTTCATATATTTGTTTAATTTCCTATTCCCATGATGAGCAGACGACAAAATGTAAATTGGGGATTGGGTCGGCTCTTCAGCTTCATGCTGAGGGTATTGCGTGGTTTCAAACGCAATCAGGGTCTGCTGTTATCCGGCGCTGTTGCCTATAATACGCTGTTGTCAATTGTGCCCATGTCAATCATTGGCCTGATCGTGCTATCGCATTTTATAGAAGAGGAACAGTTGTTTTACACCTTATCCATGTATTTCGAAATGTTGATCCCTGGCTATGCAGCAACTTTGACTGACCAGGTGCGGGTATTTCTTGAGCACCGTAAGGTTGTCGGTATGATTGGATTCCCAATCATGTTGTTTTTCAGTTCCATCGCCTTTATGGTGCTTGAAAACGCCATGTCCGTGATCTTTTCTCATCGCGTCAGGATTAAACGCCGCCATTTTCTAATTTCCGTCATTATTCCTTATGTATATATCTTTTTAATCGGTCTGGCTATATTGCTGGTGTCGTTTATTATCGGAGCAATAGAGACCCTTGAAAAGCGGCACCTTATAATTTTCGGATTGAGTTTGAGCCTTGGAGGCACTTCCGGGGTTTTCCTGTATATACT
>CAZIDC010000429.1:0-3278 GCA_964537885.1 uncultured Syntrophaceae bacterium
GAACCCGATACTGGATAGAATTTCTGTATTGTGTTCCCCCGCCATCGGCGAGGCACTCTGTAGTTTCCCTGGGGTACCCATTAGATGAAAGGGAAGGTCGACATAACGCAAGGGACCAAGGATCTCGTGGACGAGTTCAACGGCGATGTCATTGTGTTGAACCTGGGGATCCTTGAAAACATCCTTGTACGTGTTGATCGGCCCGCAGGGGACATCATACTGCTCCAGGATCTTCTGCCAATGGCCCGAGGACTGCTGAAGGAATATCTCCCCTAAAATTTTTTCCAGCTCCTTCCGGTTCTTCATCCGCTCGGCATTCCGGGCAAACTTTGGGTCATTCGCCAGATTGCGGATCCCTAAAGCCTCGCAAAGTTTAAGCCAGAATTTATCAAGAAAGACGGATAGGTTAATGTATCCGTCCTTGGTTTCAAAGAATTGAATGGGTGCGCCAAAGGGGCTGGATCGGCCTGTTAAAACCGGGTTTTCGCCGGTGACGAAATGTTCCATCACTCTGGGGGTCTGCAAGGCGATGAGGGAATCAAGAAGGGAAATCTCCACTTTCTGCCCCCTCCCCGTTTGGGCCCGGTGATACAGCGCCATCATGACCCCGAGAGCCGCGTAGATTCCGGTACTGACGTCAGCAATGGGAACCCCCAAACGCAACGGCGGATCTCCCGGCTCCCCCGAAACGGTCATCACGCCGCCCATTCCCTGAAAGATGGTGTCCGTTCCGGCTTTCATCCGGTAAGGCCCCCGTTCGCCGAATCCGGTCACCGAGCAGTAGACTAAGTCCGGCCGATCCTTGCTGAGGGTTGGATAATCCAGGCCCATGGCCTCGACGACATCCGGGCGAAAATTTTCTACCACTACCTGAGCATCCCGCAGAAGGGTCAAAAGAATATCTTTCCCTTTTTTTTTGGTCAAGTCGAGAGTGAGGCTTTTTTTGTTCAGGTTCATGCTGAGAGCCATAGCGCTCTGGCCTTTGACGTAGGGCGGCCCCATGGCCCTTGCCGGATCTCCCCCTGCTGGATGCTCAATTTTGATAACCTCCGCCCCCATCGCGCCCAAGATCATCGCGCAGTAAGGCCCGGCGATAAGGGTAGAGGGGTCTAAAACCCTGATTCCTTTTAAGACCATTTTAATCCCCTTCTAATTTTTCCATCCTTTGGTGCCCTCCCCTGGGGTGCGGGAAACTTATCCATGAAGGTCAGGCCGCAAGGGGAATGCTGGGTTCAATGGTATTTTTAAGACATAAGGTTTTGCAAAAATCTCCCTAAACGGCCTTTATCGTCGGGGGTGATTTCCATAAATTTTATCCCGGATCGATAACTCCCATCTTTTTCTGATTGATCGGTCCAAACCACCTGGGAGAGGATTTCAATGGTATTGATATCGGGCCCGAAGGAGAAAAAAAGCCTCATCTTCAGGCTCTGGCCGACTTCCAAGCGCTCGGGGATATTGACCATCAACCCCCCTTCGCTGGCATTGAAGGTATAACCGGCATGGTTATCTTCCGAGTTGACTAAAGAATATTCGAGCGGAAGATTCAATAAAAACCTGGGATCCTTTCTCCCCTCAATTTTGGCCACGCCGATCCGGGGTTTACTTTCCTTATTATCCATTGGCCTTCCTCCTTTCGTCCCCATTTCTTCCCAGCTTTGTTTGCCGAACTCGTAAAAAGTCGTCACTCCGTTGAAAACCGTCCGCCTCAGGCGGACAGAAAAAAAGATTGGCTTATTGCACCTTGCGCCTTATTTGTCCAGCACTTCTCGCACCTTTCTCGCCAATGCCTCCAATGAAAAAGGCTTCTGGATAAAATTTAGTTCCGCCTCCAGAACCCCATGGCGCACAATAGCATCATCTGTATAGCCCGACATGTAGAGCACCTTTATCCCTGGATACAAATGGAACAACTGGTCAGCTAACTCCCGTCCGCCCATCCTCGGCATCACCACATCTGTTATTAACAAATGAATCATCCCGGCATATTTCTGACAAATGGTTAAGGCCTCAACGCCGTCGGCCGCCACTAAAACTTCATAACCCTGCCTCTTTAATATCTGTACTACCAAATCCCGAACATCCTCTTGATCCTCCGCCACCAAAACCATCTCCGCCCCCCGGGGGATCTCCCTCTCCCGCAGCCTTTCCTTCTCCTCCTCCAAAGGCTCATCCACCCGCGGAAGGTATACCTTAAACGTCGCCCCCCTCCGTACCTCGCTGTAAACCCATATATTCCCACCACTCTGCTTTACAATTCCATAAACCGTCGACAAACCCAATCCTGTCCCTTTCCCCTTCTCCTTGGTCGTATAAAAGGGCTCAAAAACCCTCGCTTTCACCTCCGGCGGCATCCCCACCCCCGTATCACTCACCGATATTCGTACATATCGCCCCGACTTAACCCCTACATGACCATTCGCATACTTTTCATCCAGATCCACATTGGCCGTCTCAATCGTTAGCTTACCTCCCCGCGGCATCGCATCCCGCGCATTGAGGGCAAAATTAACAATGATCTGCTCCATCTGCCCCGGGTCTACTTTTACCCTCCCCAAATCCTCTGCCAAAACGCTCACCAGTTCAATGTCTTCGCCAATGACCCGGTGGAGCATCTTGTCCATGTCTTGAACCAGGCTGTTCAGGTCAATGACCTTCATCTCCATGATCTGGCGTCGGCCAAAGGCTAAAAGCTGGCGGGTAAGATTGGCCGCCTGCTCAGTAGCTTTGTTGATCATCTCGAATTTTTCTCTCAAGGGATTTTGCTCTTCAAGTTCCATCAAGCCCAGCTGGCTGCAAACTTTGATAAGGGTTAAGGCGTTGTTGAAGTCGTGGGCAACGCCCCCGGCCAACTGCCCGATGGCCTCAAACTTCTGGGACTGGCGAAGCTGCTCCTGAAGCTCGGCCATCTCTTTCTCGGCTTGTTTGCGTTCCGTGACGTCGCGGACAATGCCTCTAAACCCTATCTTGTTCCCTGATAAATCCTTTATCAGCGATACGGATGCCTCATTGTATCTTTTCGTTCCATCTTTTCTTATAATCTCCCAATCGGATTCCCTGGCTGGTTGTTCCGTCAGATAAACCCTATTGAAGGTTTGAAACAATTTTTGGGCATTCTCCTGATCGGTATACTGCCGGTTATTCATGCCGATCATTTCATCTTCAGAATATCCCAGCATGCGGCACAAGGCATCGTTGAAGAAGGTAAAATTACCCTCGAGATCAACCTCGTAATAGCCATCCTCGATGTTCGCCAAAATGTTTCGATAGCGCTCCTC
>CAZIDC010000430.1:0-3277 GCA_964537885.1 uncultured Syntrophaceae bacterium
AGATACCATATGTTGGGGGTACCTTGGGATCACTAAAATTGAAGGAAGCGTGCCAATCTCCGCACTTCGCCAAAATTTCCGAGATAAAAAGTATATCCAAACCTCCATTACCCTGGCTGGTCCTTTACTTATCATTTATTGAACAATCTATAGTGGAGGACAAAAGAAAGTTGTCGCGTTGATGAGTCCATCGCTTCACGCAAATCTCCCCATTCCCCCTTTAACAAACTGGTCATGTCCCATATTTTTTTGCTGGACACAAGGAGGGGATGGGAAAAGGTCAGCTTATTTAAGTCGTTCCATATAATTCAGGTTGATCTTCGCTCCACCATCATCGCCGCGGGTCTAAGCGCCCTCTATTTTGTAACAAGTCTGGCAGGGCCTGGGAGGTGGTGGGAAGGAAACTTTTTCCAACCCTTTGCGCCTGTCCCGATCCCAGAGTGAGGCATACAACTCTTCAAATATTTTCCTCCGGTGTTCAAAGCACCACCTGAATTCTTCATACTTGGGGTTTGCCCAAATCCGGTCGAAAGGTTCGTGAAAAATATTTCCGAATATTACCTTTTCGGTCTGAAATTCAGCTCCGTGGAAAATCCTTTTAAAAGGGGAAGGAAGAGGTGGATTGAGGTAAACGCAGGGGGAGACCTCCCCATCTACGGAAATGTAGAGATTGCGCAGGGGGTTTTCCGAGCATACCGCCACATCCTGCGGGACGAGCGGCGGATGTTGGAGCTGAATTTTAAAATCCCGCGCCATCCGTTCTGCCTCCTGAAGAATTTTTTCATCATCCTCCATTCCTTGCCGGGAGAAGGCCCTTTGTTCTTCCTGCCAGTCGTTGCTCACGAGGGCGATATGGATCAAGATAATCTTTTCAATTCTTAAATCTCGGGCTATCCTGAGCAGGTCGGGAACTTCCTGGATATTATCTTTGAGCAGGAGATAAACGATGTGCATCTTCGGGTTGGGCCGCTGCAAGCGGGCCATGATTTCCTTAAATTGGTGAATAGATCCCAGAAGGTCCTGTAAGCTGGAATTGACCCGGATGGAATCATGCGTCTCCGGCTTGGCCCCGGAAAAGGAAAAACCGATAAAATCCACTTCGGCTTGGATGAGTTCGGCGATATAGGTTTCCTGCAGGGTCTTCCCGCCGGTTACAAACCCAACCCGGGGACCTTCTTTTTTGACCAGGCGGATACATTCAATAAGATTGGGATAAAGCAGGGATTCTCCCCATCCTTCGAGAACTACGGCTTCGACTTCTTTCAGGTGGGGAAGGATTTTTTTAAAGTCATCCAGGCTCATATCCTTTTGGGAAAAGCTTTTCTGCCCCTCCCGGCAGCACATCCGGCAATGTAAAGAACAGCGGGTAGTGAGCTCGATCTGCCAGGCCGAAAACTTTTTCCCCGCTTGCCCCAGGAGTAATTTTTTCCAGAAGCCTTTCTTCATGAGCTGATTAAACCTTTTGCTAAAGTGTCGAGCAGGGAGCGTCGCTCTAACCGATAGGATACAAATTCATGGCGGAGAAACGGCCGGCCCCCCCATTTTCTTTTGAAAAAAGTCACTCCGGCATTTATCCCCAGCCCCAAGTTGATGTACGACTTGCCCTGTTCCTGCGCTTCCTGAATCAAGGTGCAAAGGAGCAAGTCGGAGGCTCCGGGCACACAATCCTTTGGAGAACGGAAATTAAACATGTAAAAGGCGTAGCTTTTAGCGCCGAATTCAGCGGTATCGAATGCCGCCAGCCGGCCGGTCCGGTCCCTAACGCTGAAGATCCAGGCGGTTGGGACCGACGAGATATATTCCGGAATTTTTCCAAAGATGGAACGGGTCCCCTCTTCTAAAACCCGGGACCTCAAAAAATCCGCAATCAGATTGAGGTGTTCGTTTTTGAATTCATGGGTTTTTTCCACCTGCAGTTCCCGGGAGGCCCGGTGAATCATGTTCTTCACCTTCGACCGGATCGGGACGCTTGGCAAATCAAGTTTATAATAGGTATCCGGCGCACCCCGGTGCTCCAACCTGCGGGAGATCGCAGGAGCCATCAGAACCACCTGCGCGGGTTTAAGACGCTTGACGGCCGTCTCCAAAACGGAGTCCATTTTGTTTTCATGGAAGCTTTCCTTTAACGGATAGCCCACAAAAAGAAGGGTGTCTTGCCCATAATAGCAGAGATAACCCTCCAGGAGAAACGGCTCTTTGCCTGAGATGGCGGTAACATATCCGGGCATATGTTCCGGCACATAGGCGTATTCTCTGATGAAAACCTCTTCAGAGGGGTTAATCATTCATCCCGCCCGCGGACCTGTTCGACTTTATACCCCTGATTACGAATCATTCTTTTGATCCCCGGCATATGGGAAACACCCAAAAAAGCGATGACCTCTCCTTCAGCCAAAAAGTTTTGCATTCTCGCGAAGAAAACGGGGTCCCGGTTCTCGACAATCGATGGGCAGCGGGTCGGGAATTCGCTGACTAAGGACATCATCTGTTCCACCTTTCCCTGAAGATAGAATTGGGCGTGAGTCGTGGCGTAATCCTGCCAGTGTTCAACCTTCTTCAGAAAATTGATCATCCTCTCCAAGGGAACTCCTTCCAGAGCTTCGACTTGCTCCTCGATCGTTTCCAGGAAAAAAACCTCACGGCCTAAGCGGGTGGCCACTTTTAGGGCTTCGAGATCCACGGAATATTTCCACCCCTCGCTCTTTAAAAATTGCGACCAGATTTGCAAAAAAGCCAGCCAGGGCCGGCGTTCTTTGAACCAATGGTATAAGGGATCTCGCTTGGCCGGCCCTAAAGGAAGCAGGAGGGATAGCGATCTGGGTTCATTCAGCAAAGAAACTGTAATTCTTTTAATTCTCCCGATCGTCTGGGCGTCCAGGGCTTCATAAATCGCCTCTGCTCCTCCACCTTCCAGACCTCGCTCGATCACGCGGGCCATGGACCGTTCATCCAGAGGGCCTTCGAATAATACCCTGCGGGTCTTTTGGATATAATACCCCAGGGATTTTTGAAAGCGGTAGGGGAAGAAGTGGGCTGTGCCCGCAAGATAACTTTCTTGCCCATCCCGTTCAATTTTCCAGACGGCCCGAAATTCCTTTTCCCCGAAGAAAAACATATTTTACCGATTAATAGCCGGGCAGCTTCTTTATAAAATTAGCTATAATAACCGTTTTGGCCGAAACAATCGAGTACGGTTCATGTTTTCATTGAATCCTTACAAAATTATCATACTTCAGCGGGAAGAACAAATCATTCTCTTCTGGTTCAAAACCTCCCA